>USGS01000003.1 GCA_900554275.1 uncultured Eubacteriales bacterium | reverse complement strand
AACTCCTCTAGAAGATAAGAATGACCTACGACTAGTATTTGAAATAGAATATGTTAGTCCAATATTCGATGACTACCGTCATTCCGTCCACATCCTTCTTCGGATCAAGCAATGCACACAGCTTGCTTTCCATGGCCTTCAGATGCCCCGGCAGCGGCCGCAGCAGCAGACATCCATGTATACCGTTGTCGCTGTTCACTGCCTCTAACGCCCGGGCCAACCCGTCGGCGGACACATTCTCCGCCAGCGTCCGCAGCTCCACATCCACGCCGCACAGCCCGCCGCGCTTCATCGCCCCGCGTATGTACGCGCCGTCGGCCTTGTTTTCACCGCAGCGCAGGATCACCAGCTTCGGCAGCACATCTTTTCCCCGCAGCATGTCAGCTCTTCGCCGTGTCTCCGCCGTCAGCGCATCCGCCGCAGGCTTCCCGTAGAGCAGTTCAGCCATGTAAATATTTCCTCCTTTACAGAGTCGTCAATTCCCGCTTTACCCGGTCAAACACCGCATCGGCCAGCGCCGTGCCTCGGCGCAGCAGCGCACCGCACCGATGGTTCAGGCCCTCCGCTGCATCGCGGTCGGGCATGGCCTTCGTGTTGATATACACATTCAGCGATGCCGCCCGCAGTCCGCCGTGGAGCAGCGCCGCAGCGCAGCCCGCGTCGGATACCGCCAGCCGTGACCCGATGTCCGCCAGCCGCTCCGCCGCTTCCAGCGCCTCCAGACACAGCTCCATCATCCGCAGCGGCGCGCCGCAGGCCGTCTCCGACGCCGCCTGCAAGGCTGCCGGGCGGGCCGGATCATCCTTGGCCATCCCATAGACCTGCGTCAGCGGCAGGAAGCCCTCCGCGTCCGACGCCACCATATCCAGCAGCTTCTCCTGTAAAGATTTACACCTTTCCAGCAGCTCCTGTATCTCGCCTTCCACGGCGGCGTACTTCTTTTTCCCCGTGGTCAGTGATGCCACCATCGTACAGAGTGCCGCACCCAGCGCACCGGCCATAGCCGCCGCGCCGCCGCCCCCCGGCGCGGGTGCATCCGAACCGAGCAGCGCCGTAAATTCCCGGCAAGACCGCGTTGTATCGTCCATACGCCCTCCTTAGAACAGTCCTCGCACCGCACCGGTGTCGGTGTCCACGTCGATGCGTCGGTAGGCCGGGTCAGACCCTGTACCGGGCATCATGGAGATCGTCCCCGCCACTGGGCACAAAAACCGTGCGCCGCTATATTCCAGCACGTCCCGCACCGGCAGCCGCCATCCCGTCGGCACGCCCTTCTTCGTCGGGTCGTGGGACAGCGACAGGTGTGTTTTTACCATCATGGTGCAGTAGTCCGCGTATTGGGGGTCGTTCTCGAACCGCTCCGCCTTCTCCAGTGCCAGCGGCGACCAATCCACGCCCTCCGCGCCGTATACCTCCCGTGCAATGCGCTCCACCCGCTGCCGCAGGGGCATCTCATCGGGATAGAGGAATTTCAACTCCGACGGCTCGTCGCAGGCATCCAGCACCGTCCGGGCCAACTCCTCCGCCCCTGCGCCGCCATAGCGCCAGTGGTCGGACACCGCGCACCGCAGCCCGTGCTCGGCGCAGATACGCCGCACCAGCGCCAGCTCCGCGTCGGTATCCGTGTAGAACTTGTTGATGCACACCACCGGTGTGATGCCGGACCTCCGCACCGTCTCCGCGTGGTGCAGCAGGTTGGCGCAGCCGGCCTCCAGCAAGGACAAATTCTCTTTTGTATACGCCTCCGGCAGCGGACGCCCCGGCACGACCTCCGGCCCACCGCCGTGCATTTTCAGTGCCCGGACGGTGGCCACCAGCACCGATACATCCGGCTTCAGCCCGGACAGGCGGCACTTCACATTCCAAAACTTCTCAAAGCCGATGTCTGCGGCAAAGCCGGACTCCGTCACGTGGTAGTCGAACAGCTTCAGACCCAACCGGTCGCCAATAACGGAGGACTGCCCAATGGCGATGTTGGCAAACGGCCCTGCGTGTATCAGCACCGGCTGATGCTCCACGGTGTAGCACAGCGTGGGGTTGATGGTGTTCCGCATCCACGCCGTCATTGCCCCGGCCACCTCCAGATCCTCCGTGGTCACAGGCTTCCCCTGCCTGTCATAGGCCAGCACGATGCTGCCGATCCGCTGCCGCAGATCCCTCAGATCTCGTGCCACGGACAATATCGCCATCAGCTCGGAGCTGACGGCGATGTTGGCGCAGGTGTCCATCGGATAGCCGTCCATTTTTCCCTCGCCCAGGCCGATACGCATTTTCCGCAGCGCCTGGCAGCAGAAGTCCAGCACAAAGCTCCACTGTACCCGCTCCGGGTCGATGTCCAGCCGCCGCAGCCCCCGCTGGGCCAGCTTCTTGTCGTCGTAGTTCCGCTCGTGCTGCATCCGGGCGTTCAGCGCCGTCATGGCCAGATTGTGGGCGTTCATGATGTCGTTGATGTCGCCGGTCAACCCCAGCGAAAACTCCGTCATGGGAATCAGCAGCGCGTTGCCGCCGCCGGCCGCCGTCCCCTTTACGTTCATGGTCGGCCCGCCGGAGGGCTGGCGCAAGCAGCCGCCCACGTTCTTTCCCAGCCGTCCCAATCCTTCGATCAATCCCAGCGACGTGGTGGACTTGCCCTCACCCAGCGGCGTGGGCGTGATGGCCGTCACCTCGATGTACTTCCCGTCCGGTCTGTCGTGCAGCCGCTCCATAATGCGCAGGAAATCCAGTTTGGGCGTCTTGCCGTAGGGCAGCAGCTCCTCCGGCCGCAGTCCCAGCTTCTCCCGGAATACCTCCACACCCGGCAGAGTCTTCTCTGCCGCCGCGCCGATCTGCCAGTCCTGATACACCGTGGGATCAAACATCACACGCCCCTCTTCGTCCTTACAGCAGCCATTTCTGAATTCGATTGCCATCACACGACCTCCTCAGGGATATACACCATACGCCCATATATCTTGTGTTTATATTGTTATTTATTATACATGATAGGGTAGTCCGCCGTCAATGGTCATGACAGGTTGACCGCGAAAAAATAGTGTTGCATCCGCGTCCTATCCGCTATATAATATATCCGCACAGTGTAGAGATGGTGCGTTAAGTGCCGGACGGATGGGAGGCTGCCGCCGGACGAAGGAGCTTGCTCCGCGATGCCATTTCAGCTTCCACCGTGCGGACATTTTCATATATCTTTGAGATGTACCTCCCATCCCACGGATAAGGAGGTACTTTTTTATGCCCGAAAAAGAATGCATCGGAAAACGCGCCGTGGTGTTCAACACCTACGCCCTGACGGTCTGCGCCCTGCTGACGGCACTGAGCGTTATCCTGGCCCGTCTGCTGACCATCATCCCCAGCGAGATCAGCCGCTTCTCGCTGGAGGCCGTCCCCATCCTGCTGGCCGGACTGCTGTTTGGTCCTGTCCCCGGCGCGGCGGTGGGCTTCGCCGCCGATTTCATCGGCTGTCTGTTCTCCCCCTTCGGCTATAACCCCATCTTCTGCCTGCCGCCTATCCTTTACGGTCTGTGGGCCGGGCTGCTGCGCGGCTATGCGTGGACAAAGCCCACCGTCTGGCGGGTGGCGCTGGCGGTATTCCCGGCGGCGCTGTGCGGCTCGGTGCTGTGGCAGAGCGCCGCGCTGGCGCTGGTCTACGGCGGCAAGGCCAAGCTGGCCTTCTTTCTCACCCGCCTGGCCTCCCGCAGCATCCAGTTCGCCGTCACCGGCGTCATCGACACCGCTGCGGTATGGCTGCTGCTCCGCAGGAACGCCCTCTCCCCTGTGCTGCACCGCTTGAAAACAAAGGAGCGTGACCATCATGACGCTTGACGAAGCACTGGACTATATCCACCGGGTGGACTGGAGGGGCAGCGTTCCCGGTCTGTCCCGCATCGGCGCGCTGCTTAACAAGCTGGGCCACCCGGAGAGTGCCGTAAAGTATATCCACATTACAGGAACAAACGGCAAAGGCAGCACCTGTGCCATGACCGCCTCCGTTCTCCAGGCTGCCGGGTACAGGACCGGCCTCTACACCTCCCCCTATATCCGCCGCTTCAACGAGCGGATGCAGATCAACGGCGTCCCTATCCCTGATGATGACCTCTGCGCCCTTGTGGAGGAAATACAGCCCTTGGCGGACAGCATGGCCGATCACCCTACGGAGTTCGAGCTGGTCACGGCCATCGGCTTGACCTGGTTCGCCCGCCATCACTGTGACGTGGTGGTCTGCGAGGTGGGCATGGGCGGCGAATTTGACGCCACCAACATCATCCCCGCTCCGGAGGTGGCCGCCCTCACCAATATCGGGCTGGACCATACCGCGTTTCTCGGCAGCACAGTGGAGGCCATCGCCGCCACCAAGTCCGGCATCATCAAGCCCGGCTGCCACGTGGTGCTGTACCCCTGCCCGCCGTCGGTGGAGCAGGTGGTGACTGCCCGCTGCCGGGCTGTGGGCGCTCCTCTGACCGTGACAGATTTCAACGCCCTCCACCCGATTTCCCACTCGCTGGGCGGCCAGACCTTCGACTGGCCCGGCCTGCCCGGCCTGCGCCTGCCCCTGCTGGGGCAACACCAGCTTCACAATGCCGCCGTAGCCCTGACCATTCTGGACGTCCTGCGCCGCCGGGGCTGGCATATCCCCGACGACGCCATCCGCGCCGGTCTTGATGCCGTGAAATGGCCCGGGCGCTTTCAGGTCGTCCGCCGCGATCCTATCGTGATCCTGGACGGCGGACACAACCCCCAGTGCATGGAGGCCCTGACCCAAAATGTGTCCGACTATCTCTCCGGCTATCCTTTGACGGTGCTGACCGGCGTGCTGGGCGACAAGGACTACGCCCACATGTACGGCCGGCTGGCCACACAGGCCGCCCGCTTTGTCACCGTCACGCCCCGCAATCCCCGGGCGCTGCCCGCCGCCCAATTAACCGAAATGCTCTCCGCCCTCGGCAAGCCTGTCACCGCCTGCGACACCATCGCTCAAGGCGTGGATGCCGCTCTGTCCCTCACCCCGCCCGACGGCGCGGTGCTCTGCTGCGGCTCACTGTACCTGCTGGGCGATGTGCTGGACGAACTGGACCGCCGCTGACCGCACAAAAACAGCGCCCCATCTTCCGATGGGACGCTGTTTTAACATTATCTGCTTCTTACCACGGATCGTCGATAGGCTCAAGCTCGCCCATCAGCACGTAGCGGGCGTTCGCATAGTCATAGTCACAGGTGCTCAGGGTCAGGATATTACCGGTGGGCACACCCAGCCCGGAGCGGAACGAAGAGCTGTTAATGCACTCCTGCAGATAGCTGCTGCTCAGGCTGTAGGAATACACCTCGGAGTCGTGGGGCGTCTCCATGCCGGCGAACAGGTTGACCTTATAGGTCTGGGACGGCGTATACAGATACAGATAGGAGTGTGCGTCATAGAACGCCTGGCTCTTATACTTGATCAGCGGCGCAAACATCAGACCGGTCTTCATGTTGTGGCCGTAGATCATGTTGTTCTGCGTAGAGAAATCGTAGGAGCAGCGCCAATCCAGGAACACCGTGCCGTTCTTGTTGTCCTTGCCGTCTATGTCGCGGTACAGGTAATACTCGCCGCCCTCCTCCGCTGTCTGGACGATGGGCCAGTCAAGTCCGGTGTTCGCGCCATAGATCCAGCCCACCACGTCGGGATACTTCTCCTGCATGGCGGCAAAGTCGATCTTGCCCTTATGCTCCGGCTGGGACACGGCCTGCGTCTTGTCCTTATCCTTGTCATCAGTCGTGTTTCCATCCGTGTTGGTGTTGGCATTGGGATCGGTCGGCGCCACCGGCTGGACGAACTCATTGTTCATGTTGTCCTTGGAAGCCTGTGCATCCCGCTGGTCCTTCAGGTAGCTGATGATCTTCACCGAGGAAAACACCAGCACACTCAACAGCAGCACCAGCACCAGGTAGTACAGCACCTTTCCGCTCTTTCTGCGTCTTCTATTATGCGTCCTGCCCGGATTTGCGGCAGGCGGTTCTTCCCGCTGTAAGCGGCTTCTTTTTTTAGGCGTATCGTTCATGTATGCAAGCCTCCTTGTCTCACGTATTGTAGCAGGTTTTTTCGTTTATTGCAAGCTGCATCGGCAAGCTGTAATGAATTTGTAACAGTTTCCCTTTACTTTCCGCCCTGCCCGTATTAGAATGGTAATGCCGTCTGCTATATAGGACGGCGGAACGCCCCGTTTCGTTCCACCACATAAGAAAAGGAGCAGTATGATGATCTATTTCAACAGTGATTACTTGGAGGGCGCGCACCCTGCTGTCATGGCCCGGCTCATGGAGACGAATATGGTCCAGACCGTGGGCTACGGCGAGGATGAGTACTGCGAAGCCGCCCGCGAGAAGATAAAGCTGGCCTGCCAGGCCCCCGAGGCGGATGTCCACTTCCTGGTGGGCGGCACCCAGACCAACACCACTGTCATCGCCGCCATTCTCCGCCCCTGGCAGGGTGTGCTGTCCGCCGTCAGCGGCCACATCAACTGCCACGAGGCCGGCGCCATTGAGTCCACCGGCCACAAGGTCATCACCCTGCCCACCAACAACGGCAAGATCACAGCCCAGCAGGTGCGAGACTATGTGGAATGGCACAAAAACGACGAGTCCACCGAGCATATCGTCCAGCCCGGCATGGTCTACATCTCTCACCCCACCGAGGGCGGCACACTGTACTCCAAGGCGGAGCTGACCGCCCTGTACGACACCTGTAAGCAGTACAGCCTGCCCCTGTTTATCGATGGTGCACGGCTGGGCTACGGCCTGGTAGCCGACGGCAGCGACATCACCCTGCCGGAGCTGGCCCGCCTTTGCGACGTGTTCTACATCGGCGGCACGAAGGTGGGCGCGCTGTTCGGTGAGGCCGTGGTCATTATGAATGAAGCGCTGAAAAAGGACTTCCGCTTTATCATGAAGCAGCGCGGCGGCCGCCTGGCCAAGGGCCGTCTGCTGGGCATCCAGTTCGACGCCCTGTTCACCGACGACCTGTATCTCACCATCTCCCGCCACGCCATCGACATGGCCTATCAGATCCGTGAGATCTTTGTCTCCGCCGGCTATCCCCTGCTGTTCGACTCCCCCACCAACCAGCAATATCCCATCATGCCCGACGACGAGTTGGCCGAGATCGGCAAAAACTTCGGCTACGAGTACTGGGAGCGTACCGATCCCACCCACTCCGGCGTCCGCTTCTGCGCCAGCTGGGCCACCACCCAGGAGCACGTAGACGCCCTCCGCGCCGCCGTTCAGGCATTGCAGAAAAAATAATATATACCTGATAAATATCCCCCGGCAAAGGCCGGGGGATATTTATCAGTCAGAATATGCCGTGATTGTACTTGATCTGCCCATAGAGAATAAACGCCAAGCCAATAGTTATCGCCGGAAGGATGATATAATCTATTGCCGCCTCATTCCAGAATGTGACGAAGTACGCCAAGATCAGGGACGCCCCCATAATGACCGTTCCCGGCCCCACCGCCTTGCCGTATTTGGGGATGTCCTCCTCTTTCACTTTCCTGCGGTTGTAGGAGTGTATGGTACTGATATTCCCCTTTATATTCACGACACCGAGAACCGACAGGAATACGCCCAAGATCAAAAGCAATACGTTGTCCATAACGACCTCCTAAAAATAGAACAATTCTTCAAATTTCTTGTCCAACGCGATACAGAGGATAAGAGCCAATTTGGCAGTCGGGTTGAATTGCCCCGTCTCGATGGAGCTGATGGTGTTTCGTGAGACGCCCACCATTTCCGCCAGCTGAGACTGGGAAAAGCCGGCTTCTGTGCGTGCATCCTTCAAGCGGTTTTTCAGCTTGAGCTGTTCGTTCATGCGCTCACCTCTAAAAGACGATAAACAAGCCCGACAAACGCCAAAACAGCAAGGCTGAAAAACAGTATCGCCAATACCAGATCGCTCCTGCGCCTTATTTTCAGAAAACGAACCAGCCATTGTGTCGTAAAAATGCTGAAATAGATGACCCACGGGCTGTAAAGAATGGCATGAGCCAGCGCGGAGGACAGCGCAGAAACCATGCAGCACACCAACGCCCCTACTCTTGCCGCATGAACGCCGGCCTGATATACGACCTCCAATTCGGCTAAATCCTTGTTTTTGTTTTCGTTTCGGCTGGCCTGCAGGATCTCTTCTCTATTCATATCATATCAACCTCCCGCCAAGTTTTCTTGTCACCATTATAGCCGTACCAAGTTTTCTTGTCAACACACTTTTGAAAAAAAAGCACAGGCGGGGTGTTTACAACTACGCCTGTGCTTTTTCTTATATTTTCCGGGCCGACACGTCGTACAGATGCAGCTTGATGCCGTTCTTTTCCGCCAGCTCGCCGCCCTTTTGCAGCAGCGTCCCCCGATTCTTCGTCACCAGCTGCACCAGCAACTCGTCCTTTTTCTCCTGGCTCATGGCCCGCAGCGCCCGCCGCGCCATGGCCGCGGCCATCTCCGGGCTGCCGGACAGCATACCGCCCAGCATCCCGCCGCTGTCGCGGAGCTTGTCCTGCACCAACGGCAGCAGCGTCTCCGCCAAGCTGTCGTAGTCCACCTCGTCCACCAGCAGCTTTAATTCTATCATGGTATGATCCTCCTTAGGAAAACGCAGCGCCGGAGCATTCCGGCGCTGCGCTGTTTTGTGAATGGTTACGCCTTCGGACCGGCAGCCACGACCTCGTCGCTCATGTGGGTGTACTTCTTAAAGTTCTCCACAAAGCTGGCGGCCAGCTTCTTGCAGCTCGCCTCGTAAGCGGCCTTGTCCTCCCAGGTGTTGGCGGGGATCAGCAGCTCAGAGGGAACGCCCTTGATGGCGGTGGGCACCTGCACGCCGAAGGTAGGATCGGTGACAAACTCGCTCTTCTCGATCTCGCCGGTCAGGGCGGCGGTGACCATGGCGCGGGTATAACCCAGCTTCATGCGCTTGCCGGTACCGTTCCAGCCGGTGTTGACCAGATAGACCTTTGCGCCGGACTTCTCCACCTTGTCCGCCAACATAGCGGCGTACACGGAGGGGTCGAGGGGCAGGAACGGCTCGCCAAAGCATGTGGAGAACGTAGGCACAGGCTCCGTGACGCCGATCTCCGTGCCGGCCACCTTGGAGGTGAAGCCGGAGACGAAGTAGTACATGGCCTGGTTCTTATCCAGCTTGCTGATGGGAGGCAGCACGCCATAGGCGTCCGCCGTCAGGAAGATGACGGTCTTGGGCACGCTGGGGCTCATGCCGGACAGCTCCGCATTGGGGATATACTCCACGGGATAGCCTACGCGGGAGTTGACCGCCAGGGAGTCGTCGTCAAAGTCGAACTCGCGGGTGTCGGGGTCCATGACCACGTTCTCTACCAAAGAACCGAACTTGATGGCGTTGTAGATCTCGGGCTCGCCCTCTGGACTTAAGTTGATACACTTTGCATAGCAGCCGCCCTCAAAGTTGAACACGGAGTCGTCGGCCCAGCCGTGCTCGTCGTCGCCGATGAGCTTGCGGTTGGGGTCGGCGGACAGCGTGGTCTTGCCCGTGCCGCTGAGGCCGAAGAACACGGCGCTGTCGCCGTCCTTGCCGATGTTGGCGGAGCAGTGCATGGGGAACACGCCCTGCTTGGGCAGCACGTAGTTCATCACGGAGAACACGGACTTCTTGATCTCGCCGGCGTACTGCGTGCCGCAGATGACCACCTCGTGGGCCTCGTAGTCCACCAGGATGGCGGCTTCGCTGCGCGTGCCGTCGATCTCCGGGATGCACTTGAAGCCGGGGGCAGCTATAATAGTATAGTCCTCGCGGAAGTCCTTCAACTGCTCGGCGGTGGGGCGGCGCAGCAGCTGGTGGATAAACAGGTTCTGGCTGGCCAACTCGTTGACAATGCGGAACGCCTTGGTATACTTGGGATCAGCGCCGGCAAAGCCGTCGAAGATAAACACATCCTTGCCCTGCAGATAGGCGATGACCTTGGCGCGGATGGCGTCAAACCTGGCCTTCTCGATGGGGCGGTTCACCTTGCCCCAGGCAATATCGTCATGAACAGCAGGGGTGTCCACGATAAACTTATCGTTGGCGCTGCGCCCCGTGTATTTGCCAGTCTTGACCACCAGCGCACCGGTGTTGGACAGCGTACCCTCGCCGCGGCGCAGCGCATGCTCGGTGAGCTGTGCCGGCGTCAGGTTGCGATATACCGCTTTTGCATTGATAATGCCCAGCTTTTCCAGTCCGTAAGTTTCCATTTGCGTGACCTCCTGTTTGAAATTCACCGCGTCAAATTCATCGGCGCGTTGTTTATTACGGGGTGATTATACCATACGTTTAGAACAATTAACAGCCTTTTTTTGCAATTTTGCAAAAAAGTTTTTTGGATACCTGAAAAAATTTTATCATTTTTGCAGAAAAACACGGTGGAAATACCTTATAAGACCTTGAATAAACTTGAAAAAATTCTTTCATTTTTCAAGTAAAAAAGTTGAAAAGCGTGGAACAAATGGAACGGAGGACGCTGCGCCGTGGGGCGCGGGCATCCTCCGTTTTTTGACAGTTCACCGGCTCTCACAGGCGGCGGTGATGGCGGCCAGCAGCTCCGTCTTCCCCGTCCCCTTTTCGGCGGAAAACGGAATGAGCAGTCCGTCCTCCGGCAGGGTCAGGGTCTGGCGGATGAGGGTCAGGTTGGGCTCGATCTCGCTCTTTTTCAATTTGTCCAGCTTGTTGGCCACCACGATGACGGGGCAGCCCGTGCCCTTGAACCAGTCGCACATGGTCACATCGTCGGCGGTGGGCTTGTGGCGGGCGTCCACGATGAGCACGCCCAGGGTGATGAGCCCATCGGCGGCAAAGTAGCTCTCCATGAGCCGCCCCCAGCGGTCGCGCTCCTCCTTGGAGACCTTGGCATAGCCGTAGCCGGGGAGATCGGTGAAGTAAATTTTGTCGTCGATGAGGAAATAGTTGATCTGACTGGTCTTGCCGGGGGTGGCGCCCACGCGGGCGAAGTTCTTGCGGTTCAGCAGGCGGTTGATAACGGAGGATTTTCCCACGTTGCTGCGGCCGGCGAAGGTAACCTGTGGCCTTCCATCGCGGATAAAGGCGGAAGCCTTTACAGCCGAGAGGACGAAGTCCGCTTTGTTAAAGTTGATCGCCATGGCGTACCTCCTGCATCGGGGCGGGCGTCAGGGATGTGAGATGCTCCACGGCGGCGGCCTTCTTCGGCAGGGCCAGCGCGTGGGCAAAGACGGCGTCCACCGTCTCGGCGGGGATGAAGCGCAGCGCCTCCCGCACGGTGGGGTCGATGTCCGCCAGGTCCTTCTCGTTGCCCTTGGGGATGATGACGGTCTTGATGCCGCTGCGCTTGGCGGCCATGGTCTTTTCCCGCAGGCCGCCGATGGGCAGCACCCTGCCCCGCAGCGTTACCTCGCCGGTCATGGCTACGTCGTGGCGGACGGCACGGCCGGTCAGGGCGGAGAGCATAGCGGTGGCGATGGCGATGCCGGCGGATGGGCCGTCCTTTGGCACAGCGCCCTCGGGAAAGTGGACGTGGACATCCCTGGTCTTATAGAAATCACGGGGGATGCCCAGCTCGGCGGCACGGCTGCGCAGGCAGGTATAGGCGGCCTTGCAGCTCTCCTGCATCACGTCGCCCAAATTGCCGGTGAGCTCCAGCTTGCCGGAGCCGTCCATGACGCCGGCCTCCACCTCCAGCAGCTCGCCGCCCACCTCCGTCCACGCAAGGCCATTGACCACGCCGATCTGGTCATATTTGGCAAGTGCCTCATCGGCATAGGGGGGCGTTCCCAGCAAGTCTGTCAAATCATTTTTTGTAACGGTAATCACCTTTACATCCGTTTCCACCAGCCGCATGGCGCACTTGCGGCACAGCTTGCCCAGCTGGCGCTCCAGCGTGCGGACGCCGGACTCGCGGGTGTAGTCGGTGATGATGGCGCGGAGGGCATCGTCCCCCAGCTTCAGCTGGTTGGCGCGGAGGCCGTTCTCCTTGCGTTGGCGGGGCAGCAGATGGTCGCGGGCGATGTGGAGCTTCTCCTCGTCGGTGTAGCTGCCCAGCTCGATGACCTCCATACGGTCCAGCAGCGGACGGGGGATGGTGGAGGTGGTGTTGGCGGTGGTGATGAACATGACGCGGCTCAGATCCACGGGGACTTCGATGAAATGATCCCGGAAGGCGCTGTTTTGGGCGCTGTCCAGCACCTCCAGCAGCGCGGAGGCCGGGTCGCCCCGCATATCGCTGGCCAGCTTGTCGATCTCATCCAGCACCAGCAGCGGGTTCATCGAGCCGGCGCGGGTCAGGGCCTCGATGATGCGGCCGGGCATCGCGCCGATGTACGTTTTGCGGTGGCCGCGGATGTCGGCCTCGTCACGGACGCCGCCCAAAGACAGACGGGCGCACTTGCGGTGCATGGCACGGGCCACGGACAGGGCCACGGAGGTCTTGCCCACGCCGGGAGGGCCGACAAGGCAGAGGATCTTGCCCTTGGCGTCCGGGTTCAGCTGGCGGACGGCGATAAACTCCAAAATGCGCTCCTTCACCTTGTCCAGTCCGTAGTGGTCCTTGTCCAAAATTTTACGGGCCTGGGCCACATCCGCCCGGTCGCGGGTGGTCTTGTTCCACGGCAGCTCCAGGCAGACATCCAGATAGTTGCGGATAACGGCGGACTCGGCGCTGGAGTAGGGCTGCTTACCCAGCCGCTCCAGCTCGCGGACCAGCTTATTATGTACCTCCTCCGGCAGGCGGAGGGCGTCGATCTTAGCGGCGTAGGCCTCCAGCTCCTCGTCGCCATCCTCGCCCAGCTCGTGCTGGAGGACCTTGACCTGCTCGCGAAGGATCATGTCGCGCTGGACCTGGGCCACACGGCGGCGTACCTTCTGCTCCATCTCCGACTCCAGGGACAGGACGTCCACCTCGTGGGTCAGGATGTCGTTGACAAGGCGCAGGCGCTTCTCCGGGTGCAGCTCCTCCAGCACGCGCTGGCGGTCCTGGTGGCGGAGGGTGATGTTCTGAGCGATGAGGTCGGCCAGCTCACCGGCGTCCCGGCAGTCCAGCACGGCGGCGGTAAAATCGTCGCTGAGGCCGCTGGCCAGCTGACGGTAATCGTCAAAGAGGACGTAGGTGCGGCGCAGCAGCGCCTCGGTGCGGGCGGTGCTGCGGGCCGGCTGCTCCGGCAGCAGCTCCGCCTGTCCCTGCAGGAAGGGCTGGGTCTGCCACAGGCGCAGCAGACGGGCGCGGCTCTCACCCTCCACCACCACGCGGACGGTGGTGTCGGAGGTCTTGACGATCTGAAGGATGCGGCAGACCGTGCCGACGGCGTAGAGGTCGCGCTCGCCGGGCTCGGAGGTGGACAGCTCCTTTTGGGTGATGGCGAAGATGCGGCGGTCCGACTCCATGGCGTTGTCCAGCGCGTAGATGGAGATCTCGCGCTCCACATCGAAGGAAACCGTCTGGCCGGGAAAGGCGGTGACGCCCCGCAGGGCCAGGACGGGGAGATTTCTTGTTACAGTTTCAGGCATGGGTACTCCTTTCCCCTGCGGGTATGCCGCAGGCGGCGGGTAGAAAAATGGGGAGAAGCGGCAGGCCGCCTCTCCCCTTTCTGCTGTGTCAGGAAGCCGGGGCGGTCTGTTTGTCCGTTCCGGTCTTGAGCTTTGCGCGTTGGTTGGTCTTGTTGGGGTCGCGCTCCACCAGCGGCTCTGCCCCATCGTTGACGCAGGCGGCGGTGATGGTGACGGAGGTGATGGTGGGGTCGGAGGGGATGTCGTACATCACCTTGGTCAGCAGGCCCTCCATGACGGCACGGAGGCCGCGGGCGCCGATGTTGCGCTGGATGGCCTTGTCGGCCACGGCTTCCAGCGCGCCCTTGTCAAACGCGAGGGCCACGCCGTCGTAGCTCAGCAGCTTCTGGTACTGCTTCACCAGTGCGTTCTTCGGCTCGGTGAGGATGCGCACCAGGTCGTCGCGGTCCAGGGCGTCCAGCGCGGTGAGAACCGGCATACGGCCCACCAGCTCGGGGATGATGCCGAATTTCAGCAGGTCGTGGGGCTGGACCAGCTTCAGCAGAGCGCCGGTCTTGGCCTCGTTCTTGCCGTGGACCTCGTTCTCGAAGCCGATGCCCCGCTTACCCACGCGGCTCTCGATGATCTTCTCTAGACCGTCGAACGCGCCGCCGCAGATGAACAGGATGTTGGTGGTGTCGATCTCGATAAACTCCTGGTGGGGGTGCTTGCGGCCGCCCTGGGGCGGGACGTTGGCCACCGTGCCCTCCAGGATCTTCAGCAGCGCCTGCTGCACGCCCTCGCCGGACACGTCGCGGGTGATGGAGGTATTCTCGCTCTTGCGGGCGATCTTGTCGATCTCGTCCACGTAGATGATGCCCCGCTCGGCCAGCTCCACGTCGAAGTCGGCGGCCTGGAGCAGGCGCAGCAGGATGTTCTCCACGTCGTCGCCTACGTAGCCGGCCTCGGTAAGGGTGGTGGCGTCGGCGATGGCGAAGGGGACCTTCAGTACCCGGGCCAACGTCTGGGCGAACAGCGTCTTGCCGCTGCCCGTAGGCCCGATCATGAGGATGTTGCTCTTTTGCAGCTCCACGTCCTCGCCGCCGCCGAAGAAGATGCGCTTGTAGTGGTTATAGACGGAGACGGACAGGGCTACCTTGGCGTCCTCCTGCCCGATGACGTACTGGTCCAGTACGGCGCGGATCTCCCGGGGGGTGGGGAGTTGGTTGACGCTGTCGTAATCCGGGGCGTCGGCGGCGTAGCCGTCGTCCAGAATGCTCATGCAGAGCTGGACGCACTGGTCACAGATGCGGACGCCCGGGCCCTGGATCATGCGGTGGACCTGGCTCTCCGGCTTGCCGCAGAACGAGCAGCGGAGGACTTTCTTTTCTTCTGCCATATGTTACCTCTTGTAGATGACCTTGTCCACAAGGCCGTATTCGCGGGCCTCCTCGGCGATCATCCAGTTGTCGCGCTCGGAGTCGGCCTTGACCTGCTCCGGTGTTTTGCCGGTGTTCTCTGCCAGGATCTTGTTGATGCGCTGCTTGATCTTGAGGAAGTGCTCCACGTCGATCTCCATGTCCGTCACCTTGCCCTGGGTGCCGGCGGAGGGCTGATGGATCATGATCTCCGCGTTGGGCAGGGCGATGCGCTTGCCCTTGGCGCCGCTGGACAGCAGGAACGCGCCCATGCTGGCGGCCATACCGATGCAGATGGTGGACACGTCGCACTTGATGTACTGCATGGTGTCGTAGATGGCCATACCCGCGGTGACACTGCCGCCGGGGCTGTTGATATACATCTGGATGTCCTTGTCGGGGTCTTGCGCCTCCAGGTATAGCAGCTGGGCCACGACCAGGCTGGCGGTGGTATCGTTCACCTCTTCACCCAGGAATACGATGCGGTCATTGAGCAGGCGGGAGAAAATGTCATAGGAGCGCTCGCCGCGGTTGGTCTGCTCTACCACGTAAGGGACTAAACTCATAAGATTACCTCCTGTTGGCCTTCATTGAGAAGGAAAAAGATAGCTAAGTATACCCACCGGACCACTGTTTTCAAAAGACCATACCGCGGCGGGAAAATATTCCCGCCGCAGCTGGCATTTGTCAGTATTCTCTCTCTTGGGGAAAATTACTCCGCGTCCTTCTTGGCAGCCTTTTTGGCGGCGGGCTTCCTGGCGGGCTTCTTCTCCTCGCCGTCAGCCGTTTCCTTCTTGGCGGCGGGCTTCTTGGCTGCCGTCTTCTTGGCGGGCTTCTTCTCCTCGGCAGCCTCGGCCTCTGCCTCCTCCTCGGCCAGGGCCTCGGCGGGGGCGACGGCCACGGCGCTGTCGGCCACCAGCTTGATGACCTTCTCTCGGATGACCTGCTCCTTTACCTCCTCGGGGCGCAGGTACTTCTTGACGGTATCCAGGTCCATGCCGTACTTGTCGGCGACCTTCTTCATCTCGGCCTCCACCTCGTCATCGGAGGCTTCCAGGCCCTCCGCCTTGACGATGGCGCTGATGGCCAGATCCATCTTCACCTGCTGCTCGGCAGGACCGTAGGCCTGAGACTTGAAGTCGGCCTCGGTGGTGTTGGTCATCTTCAGATACTGGTCGAAGGGGATGCCCTGGGCTGCCAGCTGCTGCTTGAAGCCCTCGGTCATCTGCTCGGCCTGCAGGTCTACCATCTCGTGGGGCACGTCGGCCTCCACGCCCTCGGCCACCTTGGCCATGAGCACATCCTCGAAGGCGCGCTGGGCGGCCTCGGTGCGCTCGGCGGTGAGCTTCTTCTTGATGTCGGCCTTCAGGTCCTTCAGGGTGTCGAACTCGGACACGTCCTTGGCGAACTCATCGTCCAAAGCAGGGACTTCCTTGACCTTGACCTCGTTGACCTTGACGTGGAACACCACGGGCTTGCCGGCCAGCTCGGGGGTATAGTCCTTGGGGAAGGTGATGTCGATGTCCTTCTCCTCGCCGGCCTTCATGCCGATGAGCTGATCCTCGAAGCCGGGAACAAAGCTGCCGGAGCCGATCTCCAGGTCGAAGTTCTCGCCCTTGCCGCCGTCGAAGGCCACGCCGTTGTCGAAGCCCTCGAAGTCGATGTCGGCGGTGTCGCCCTTCTTGACGGCGCGGTCCACGGACACGAGACGGCTGTTGCGGTCGGCCATCTCCTTCAGGCGGGCGTTGACGTCAGCGGCGGCCACCTTGACCTCAGCCTTGGGGGCTTCCAGGCCCTTGTACTGGCCCAGCTTCACCTCGGGGTACACGGCCACGGTGCACTTGAACACCACGCCGTCCTTGGTGCAGGACTCCAGCTCTACCTCGGGATAACCCACCACGTCCAGCTCCTGCTCCTTCACAGCGGCCTCGTAGGCATCGGGCAGGATGATATTGACAGCTTCCTCGTAGAACACCTCAGCGCCGTACATCTTCTCGATGATCTTGCGGGGTGCTTTGCCCACACGGAAGCCGGGTACGTTGATCTTACCGCGCATCTTCAGATACGCTTTGTTGACGGCGGCCTCGAACTCCTCGGCGCTCGTCTCGATGGTCAGAGCGACGCGGCTCTTTTCCAGTTTCTCGCAGCTTTTCACAGTCATTTCTTATTTCCTCCGTTCCGTATGGGCGTGGTCAATATGCCGATACCCACACATCCTAAGTATAATAACAGAAAAGAATGGGAATTTCCACTGTTTTTTCTCTTATTCACAAATTTTTTTAGGGACGAAATCCAGCCAGTCCCCGGCCACCAGGCGAAAGTCCGTGCCGTAGTGGACGCCCTCCAGCGCGCGCTTCTGAGCCGCGCCGTGGAGATGTCCGTAATAGCAGGCCTTGACCCGGTAGCGCTGCAGCAGGCACAGCAGCTCCGGGCACTCGTAGCCCTGGTACAGGGGCGGGTAGTGGAGGAAGCAGAGCTTTTCCCTGTCCCCTGCCGCCTGCAGGGACGTTTCCAGCCGGCCGGCCTCGCGGGCCAGCATCTTTTCGTTGTGTGTGCCGGCGTTGTCCAGCTCGTAGAACCAGCCCCGCGTGCCGCAGAGGGCCAGGTCACCGTAAAACAGGCAGTTGTTATGGAGTATCTCCAGAGAGGTCAGGCCGTTCTCGTCGAAGAACCGCTGCATCTTGGAGGCCGTCTCCCACCAGTAATCGTGATTACCCTTGAGGAGAATCTTTTTGCCGGGGAGCTGGTGGATGAACCGGAAGTCCGCCAAAGACTGTTGGAGGCTCATGCCCCAGCTCAGATCGCCGCAGAGGACGGTGACGTCGTTCTCCGTCAGAGGCTCGAAGCCCCGACGGAGCTTTTCCACGTAGTTCTGCCATTTGTCGCCGAAGATGTCCATGGGCTTATTGGTGCCGAGAGACAGGTGCAGGTCGCCGAGGGCGTAGAGGGCCATAGGCGGGCCTCCTTTCTTTGGTAAGTACAGGCTGCGGGCGCGTTACAGAAGTCGCCGCCAGTTGTTCCAGAGGATGTCGGTGAGCAGCGTAGCGCCATAGCCGCGCCGGACAAGGGCATCATAGAGGGTGGCCACGCTCTCCACGCCGGTCATACCGGCGGCCAAGTCCCGGCAGCCGTCCAGATCGCCGCCGATGGCCACGGTCTTTTCGCCGTTCAGAGACAGGAAATGCTCCACATGGGCCACCAGGTCGTCTATGGACGGGCCGCCCACGAAGGGTCGGTTCAGGTTGATCCCCACCACGCCGCCGGTATCCCGAAGGGCGCGGAACATATCATCGGTGAGGTTGCGGCAGTGGGGGCACAGGGCGCGGGAATTGGAGTGGGAGGCCACCACCGGGCGGCGGGCCTGCCGCATCACGTCCCAAAAGCCGGGGTCGGACAGGTGGGACACGTCGGCGTATATGTTCAGCTCCTCCATGCGGCGGAGGAAATCCCGGCCCTGCAGGCTCAGGCCGCGGTCCGCATCCTGGGCGCACGAGCCGGAGAGGGCGTTGGCGTTGTTCCAAACCGGGTTCAAGAGACGAACGCCCCATTCATGCGCCGTGTATAGGTTTTCCTCTTTACAGTCCAGCAGATCCGCGCCCTCGATGCTGAGCAGCGCGGCGGTTCTTCCGGCGGACACGGCATCGTCCACCTCCCCGCCGGTGCGGCAGAGGACAGCCATGTCGCCATTGGCGGCCAGCTGCTCCTGAAACCAGCGGTGCATGGCGCACAGGTGCGGCCAAACAGGGCCGGAAGGCAGGGTGGCAGCGTTGTCGAACAGAGCAAAGAACTGGGCGCGGCGGCCATAGCGGCCGCTGCGGAGCAGGTCCAAATGGCCGTTGTTTTCCCGCAGGCCGCCGCAGGCGGCAGGCTCGCCGTACATGCAGCGCCAAATGGTATCGCAATGGCCGTCAAAATAGGGTATTTCCGATAGATTGATCACAGATGGCATCCTTTCCGCACAGGCTGTTATTGAAAAGCATTCTCCAGATATTCTATGCGGGCCTCGGGGTCGCCGGGTACGGCGGCGTAGACCTCCGCCACATCGAAGCGGGTGGGACAGTCCAGGTCGTGCGAGGACAGGTAGAACAGGGCCGTCTTGCGGAGACGGGCCTGCTTCCGGGCGGTGACGTACTCACGGGGCAGACCCATTTGGGTGTTGGTGCGGGTCTTGACCTCCACAAAGCAGAGGGTGTCGCCGTCCCAAGCGATGAGGTCGATCTCACCGAAGCGGCAGCGGTAGCTGTGGGCCGCCAGCCGACAGCCCCGGCGGCGCAGATAGTCAGCCACCAGAGACTCACCCCATGTGCCCTCGGCCCGGCTCATGGCTGCTCCCTCCCCTGCCGACGCTTTTTCAGGAACGTCAGGCGGTGTTCGGGGCAGGGACCGTACTGGTCCAGCATGGCACGGTGCAGGGCCGTGCCGTAGCCCTTGTGCTGGGCGAAGCGGTACTGGGGGTATTCCTTATCCAGCACATCGGTGACGTAGCGGTCACGGCTGACCTTGGCCAGCACGGAGGCCGCCGCGATGGAGGCGGACAGGCTGTCGCCGCTGATGATGCAGCGGTGGGGCGTAAGGATGGCCGCGCAGCGGCCGCGGTCGCGGTTGCCGTCGATAAGGGCCAGGTCGGGCTTGAGTGACAGGCCGTCGATGGCCAGCTGCATGGCCTTCATGCGGGCGGAGAGGATGTCGGTGTCGTCGATCTCACGGGCGGAGACAGAGGCCACGGACCAGGCCAGGGCCTGCTCCTGAATGAGGGGAAACAGGGCCTCGCGCTTCTTCTCCGTCAGCTTTTTGGAGTCGTTGAGACCGGGGAGATCGCAGTTCTCGGGCAGGATGACGGCGGCGGCGTAGACAGGGCCCATCAGCGGGCCTGCGCCGGCTTCGTCCACGCCGCAGATCAGGGAAAAGCCGGCGGCGCGGGCTTCGGCTTCGTAAGTCCACAGGTCGGTCATAGGGCGTCCTCCACAGTCTCAAGGGTGAAGCGGCCCAGCTTGCCGCCGCGGAACTCGTCCAGCAGGATGCGGGCCATGCGCTCGGTGTCCACCTGGGCGCCCCGCATGAGGAAGCCGCGCTTGCGGCCCGCCTTTTCCAGCAGGTCGTAGCCGCTGTCGCCGTCCTCCACGGTGATCTTGTAGCGCTCGGTGAGGACATCGGCGTAGTGGGCGGCCAGGTAGTCCATCAGATAGCAGGCCAGCTCCTCGATGTCCAGAACATCGTCCTTCACAGCGCCTGTAAAGGCAAGACGCTTGCCGACTTCCGGATCGTCGAACTTGGGCCAGAGGATGCCGGGGGTGTCCAGCAGCTCCAGGGTGGCGTCCACGGGCACCCACTGCTTGGAGCGGGTGACGCCGGGGCGGTCCTCGGCCTTGGCGGTCTTGCGCTTGGCCACCTTGTTGATGAAGGTGGACTTGCCCACGTTGGGGATGCCCAGCACCATGACGCGCACCACGCGGCCCACCTGGCCCTTGGCGGCGTAGGCCTCCAGCTTATCCCGGAGCAGCTCCCGGACGGCGGCGGCGAATTTCTCCGTGCCCACGCCGCCCTTGGCGTTGGCCTCCAGCACAGCCCAGCCCTTGGCGCGGAAATACTGCGACCAGCGGCGGGTCTGGGCGGGGTCGGCCTGATCGGCGCGGTTGAGGACGATGAGACGGGACTTGCCCGCCGTCAGGTCGTCCACGTCCGGGTTGCGGGAGGACAGAGGGATGCGGGCGTCCAGTATCTCGCAGACGGCGTCCATGTGGGGAAGTTCGGACGCGATCATGCGCTTTGTTTTTGTCATGTGGCCGGGAAACCAGCTGAGATTTTCGATTTGCATAGTGTCCACCTCGCTTTTGGGTTATTGTAACATATCGGGCGGAAAAAGAAAAGCATCCACGGACGTGGATGCTCTTTCTTTTTGATCGATGCTTACAGCTTCTCGCGGATCTTGGCAGCCTTACCAACGCGGTCACGCAGGTAATACAGCTTGGCGCGGCGGACATAGCCGTGGCGCACGGTCTCAATCTTCTCGATGGAGGGAGAGTGGACGGGGAACACCTTCTCCACGCCGACACCGTAGGACAGGCGGCGGACGGTGATGGTTTCCTCGATACCGCCGTGCTTCTTGGCGATAACAGTACCCTCGAAGACCTGGATACGCTCACGAGCGCCTTCCTTGACCTTCACGTGCACGCGGACGGTGTCGCCCACCAGCACCTGGGGTACTTCCTTGAGCTGCTTCTCGTTCAATGCTTTGATGAGATCCATGGATATTTTCCTCCTATAATATAGGTGTTCATGCCGCCATGTATGCGGTGTTCGCGCCTTTCGGAACACCGGCGGCAGAGGACCGCCCTTTTCACGCCATGATAGAATATCATAGAAAAGCAGGAAATGCAAGGGGAAATTTGATATTTTTCAGTGATTTTGGGCCGTTCAGCGGAAATTGCGGCCGTCGGCATCCAAAATGGCGCGGCGGCGGATGCGGGTGAAGTCCGGGGTCAGGTCGGGAAGGTAACGGGCGACGGCCTTCTCCAGCAGCTGGGGGTTCAGGCCGGGATTTTGGGCCTGCACCGTCACCGTGCCGGTGACGATCCCCTCCCCCTCTGTAAAGAAAACCTCTCTTATCATGGGTGCGATGTCTACGTCCGCAAGATCTTTCCGCTTGGTGCGCTTTTGGATGACCAGCTCCGGGCGGCGCAGCAGCTCCGTGATGCGGGCGGCGGTGTTCTCCGGCACGCCGTTGTCGTACTCAAAGGTCACGTCCGCTCGAAGCCAGGCCAGGTCGCGGATGGGGCGGGCGGCAGGATAGCAGTCCAGCACCCGCAGTCCGGCGGGCATTCCGGTGTTCAGCTTATCCGCGATGCCGCGGCCGTCGGTGTCCTGGGTGACCTCAAAATCCAGCAGCTCACAGTCGCTGGACTGGCCCACCGGCAATGGCAGAACAATGGAGATGATGGGATGGGGGTGATAGCCCTGGGAATGCTTGATGTCCAGTTCCGTGCGGGGAAAGGCGCGCTGGAACGTGCGGAGGAGATCCAAATGGGAAATATAGGACGCCTGGGCCTCCTTGATGAACAGCAGACGCAGCTTAGACATCGCATTTCCCTCCTACCAGTAAATTTGCACCGCAGCCATTGCAGTGGGTGCGGCAGTCCGGCGTGGTGACGGATGCATAGGCCTGATGGCGCTCCCGCTTCAGGTATGCGTCGGTGACGCCGGAGGAGATCATGCTCCAGGGCAGCAGCTCGTCCTCGCTGCGGACGCGGTTGGCATAGAAATGGGGGTCAAGGCCGCACTCGTCAAAGGCCTCCAGCCAGCGGTCCAGGGAGAAATACTCCTCCCAGGCATCCAGGTGCGCGCCCTTGCGCCACGCTGTCTCCAGCACACGGCCCAGGCGGCGGTCGCCCCGGGCCAGGACGGCCTCCAGGAAGCTGGTGTCGGAGTCGTGCCAGTTATAGGTGACGGTCTTGGTGGTGATGGCCTCCCGCAGAAGCTGGACACGGCGCTCGTACTCCTCCTTGGAGATCTGCGCCTCCCACTGGAAGGCGGTGTGGGGCTTGGGCACGAACCAGCTGGTGGACACGGTGATGCGGACGCCGCGCTGCTTGTTCTGAGCGCTCTCACGCCAGGCGTGCATGACACGGGCGGCCACGTCGGCGATGCCCAGCACATCCTCATCCGTCTCCGTGGGCAGACCCAGCATGAAGTACAGCTTCACGGCGCTGTACCCGCCGGCAAAGGCGGTGCGGCAGCTTTGCAGCAGGTCGTCCAGCGTCACGTTCTTGTTGATCACGTCCCGCAGCCGCTGGGTGCCGGCCTCCGGCGCGAAGGTCAGGCCGGTCTTGCGGCCCTTGGCCAGGCGCTGCATCAGCTCCATGGAGAAGTTGTCTGCCCGAAGGCTGGGCAGGGACAGGCTGATGTGGCGCTGATCGCAGAACCCCTCCAGCTCATCGCACAGGGCAGTGAGGGGCGGGTAGTCGCTGGTGGACAGGCTGGACAGGGTGACCTCCTGATAGCCGGTGTCGTCGCAGGAGCGGACGCAGTAGTCGGCGCAGAGGTCGCGGCTGCGGCTGCGCACCGGGCGGTAGACGTAGCCCGCCTGACAGAACCGGCAGCCCCGGATACAGCCGCGGAACAGCTCCAGCGTCACACGGTCCTGCACGATCTCCGTGCTGGGGACGATGGTCTTGACGGGGAAATAGGACTTGTCCATGTCGTGGACGATGCGCTTGGTGACTTTAGCGGGCGCACCGTCCTTCGGAGTGATGGCGGACACCGTGCCGTCCTCGTGGTACGTGACATCGTACAGGCTGGGGACGTACACGCCGTCCAGCTGGGCGGCGGCCCGGAGGAACTGCGGCTTGCTCCAGCCCTCCCGGCGGGCGGTGCGGTACAGCTCCACCAGCTCTACGGTCAGATCCTCGCCCTCGCCCAGACTGACAAGGTCGATAAAGTCGGCAATGGGCTCGGCGTTATACATGGCCGTGCCGCCGGCAATGACCAGGGGGGTCAGTCCGGTACGCTCCGAGGCGTGGAGCGGGATATGGGCCAGGTCCAGCATATTCAAAATGGCGGTGAAGGCCATCTCGTAGCCTACGGAGAAGGCCACGATGTCAAAATCCGTGATGGGGTCGCCGGATTCCAGCGCGAACAGGGGCATATCCGCCTTGCGCAGCTCCTCCTCCATGTCGCCCCAGGGGGCAAACACGCGCTCGCACCACACGCCGTCCATCTCGTTCATGACGCCGTAGAGAATGCGCATACCCAGGTTGGACATACCGATCTCGTAGGTATCGGGGAAACAGAAGGCGATGCGGGTGTCGATCTCGGTCTTGTCCTTCAGAACGGCGTTATATTCGCCGCCCACGTAGCGGGCGGGCTTCTGCACCCGGGGCAGGATGCGTTCCAGTCGTTTGTCCATGTGTTTTTCCTCAATCATCTGTCGTAATGCTTAACAATTTATTTTAGCCGGTTTTGCGCCGTTTGGCAAGACCCCTTTTGCAGCCAGCCACAGCGCGCCGGGCAGCAGGAACAGTCCGCCGCCGGTGCTGGCCGTCAGATACAGGCACAGGGACAGCAGTGCCAAACCGGTAACAGCGCCCACCAGGGCGGCCACGCGGTCGGCGGTGTAGGGCTCGGTGAAAAGAGCCGTCAGCAGCCACAGGATACGGCCTCCGTCCATAGGCCGCACCGGCAGCAGGTTCAGCGCGCCCAGCAGCAGATTTGCGCCGGCGAACACGGCCAGAGCGTCCACAGACAGCAGGGACAGCAGTACCCACAGCAGCAGGTTGCACACCGGCCCGGCGGCCACGGCCAGCAGCTCGCCGCCGTAGGACAGGCGGGCGAGGCTGGGGACATACATCGACGCGCCGGAGGCGGACAGGATCAGCGTCCGGGGCGGCGCGTGGAGGGCACGGAGCGTCAGCCAATGGGCCAGCTCATGGCAGGCGGCGGCGGTGAACAGCGACGCGGGCAGCAGCCAGGAGCGGGACAGCAGCAGGAACGCCGCCGCCAGCAGCAGTCCGGAGGGCTTGACCCGCAGGGCGTCAGGCCGCCACATAATAAATGGGGTTCAGGAACACCGTGTCACGGTGCAGCTCGAAGTGCAGGTGTGTGCCGGTGACCCGGCCTGTGCTGCCCATCTCGGCAATGGGGTCACCCAGGGCCACCTTCTGGCCGGAGGAGGCGGTAATCTTGCTGCAATGGGCGTAGAGTGTCTCATAGCCATTGGGGTGAGTAACGGTGACGTAGCGGCCCAGGTCGCTGCTGTCCGCCACGGCAGTGACCGTCCCGGCGGCAAAGGCGGAGATCACCGTCCCCTCCTCCCCCGCGATGTCCAGGCCGTAATGGAAGCGGCCGTCGCTCTCCAATGGATCGCTGCGGCAGCCGAAGAGCGATGTGATCGTGCCGGTGACGGGGGGTGCGTAGTCGAAGCCCAGCACCTGCTGGAGCATATCCACATCGGCGGGCAGGGCGTCGGTGCGGGACACGGCGGCGGTGGGCATCGACTGCACCCGGGACGGGCCAAACACGGCGGTGTAGGCGTCGTTCAGGGCGTCGGACAGCGCGCCGTCCCCGGAGAAGGCGTGGCCTGCGGCGGAGAACACCTCCACGAAATCGGTGTCCGCGCCCAGCAGGTCCAGCAGCGCGGCACGGTAACGGTCCAGCGTGGCGGGGGCGAGAAATTTCACGGCGATGACCGCCAGCAGCAGCGCGGCGGACACCGTCAGCTGCCACAGGCGGCGCTTGCTCTGCGGCGAGGCGGCGGGCGGCGCTTTGGGCCGCGTTTTTGCGGCGGCGGGGCGGGGCTGGGGCGATACGGGGCGGCTGGGGCGGCGGGGCGGGGTTCGGCGGGCCACGCGGCGGCCTGCATACGCGGTTCGCTGGGGCATGACGGGACACCTCCTTTTGGCACAGGATATGCGGCGGCGGGACGGGTTAGACGGCAGGAGAGAAATTTGTATGTCAAGGAAATTTTCCTTGACAGCGGCGGCGTTAGGCCATATAATGGAACGGCTGACGGGGTGTAGCGCAGTTGGTAGCGCGCTTGGTTCGGGACCAAGAGGCCGGGGGTTCAAGTCCCCCCACTCCGACCATAGTGAGAAAATCACTCCCTTGGAGTGGTTTTCTTGCTACATAAGAAGTAACGGACAAGTAGCGGTTTTTACAATCCAAGGTGGTTTTATGCGCACAGAGAAAAAACAAAGCGGATTTACTTTGATGGAGATGCTGATCGTGGTGGCGGTGATCGCCGTGTTGGCGGCGGTGGCCATCCCTGTCATCAGCAAAAACGTACACAAAAGCCAGGAGATGGCGGACGTGGCCAATGTGCGGGCGTATTTCGCCTATTTGCAGGCGGATTACATGAGTACGGGAAAGTATCTGCCAGGGATCGGTGTTACGTCGGATTTGCGTGGCTCGGACGAGATCAAGTATCCTGACGGCACAACCATAAAGCTGAAGGTGGGCAGAGTTATCGTAATTCGCCCGGAGGATGCGGTTCAGGACACAACGTCGGGCTATCAGGTCCACTATATGTGCATGACGCATTATCATGACTGTTCCTATACTTTCGGTGCGTAGCGCCGCGACACAAAAGCCACCCGGAAGGGTGGCGTTTTGGATACCAAAAAGCGGAAGGAGTACCCGGGATGGGGTGCTCCTTCCGTTTTGGCTTTTATTTTTTCTGCTGCCATTCCTTCACGTCCTTCAGCTCATCGAAGAGACGGACGTAGCTGCGGTGGCGGCTGACGGGGATCAGGCCGTCCTTCACGGCCTGCAGCACGCGGCAGCCCTTTTCCTTGATATGGGTGCAGCCGGTGAAGCGGCAGTCATCCACATAGGGTGCGAACTCGGGGAACGTCTCCGGCAGGTGCTGCTTCAGCGCCAGGTCCATCTCCGCCGTGTCGAAGGATGAGAAGCCGGGGGTGTCGATGATATAGGTGTCCTCCCCCAGGGAGAACAGCTCCACATGGCGGGTGGTATGGCGGCCGCGGCCCAGGGCCTTGCTGACCTCCCCCACCGGCAGGTCCAGGGACGGCAGCAGCGCGTTCAGCACGCTGGACTTTCCCACGCCGGAGTTGCCGGTGAAGGCGCTGAGCTTGCCGCGTATGGCATCACGCAGCGCGTCCAGCCCCTGGCCGGTGACGGCGCTGACACGGAGAACGGGGATGGCGGAGCGGCTGTAAATGTCGTACAGCGCGTCGGCGCTGTCCAGGTCGCACTTGTTCAGGCACAGCAGCACCTGACAGCCCTTCAGGGCGGCGATGGAGGCGATGCGGTCGATGAGGTACGGCTCTGTCACCGGTATGGCCGCTGAGGCCAGGATCACCAGCTGGTCGATGTTGGCGGCGGCGGGGCGGGCAAACTGGTTGCGGCGCTCCTCCACCGCCTCCACAAAGCCCTCGCCGTTGCCCAGCTCCCGAACCTGCACCCAGTCGCCCACCAAGGGGCTGAGGCCCTCGCGGCGGAATTTGCCCCGGGCGCGGCACTGGAGCGTCCCGCCGCCGGTATTCACATAGTAGAAGCCGCTGAGGGCTTTTTCAATGCGCCCCCGGCTCAAAAGCGTATCTCCTGGGCGGGGGAAACGATAGTGGTATCTGTCTCCACATTGGTGAAGTAAGCGCAGACGGTAGCGCCCGTGCCGGCCACACCGGAGAAGGTATAGCTGATCGTCCCCATGGTAGCGCTGAGATACTGGCTGTCCACCACGGCGCCGTCCTGCTCAAACTCCACCTTGACCATGCCCTCCCAGCCGGTGGGCATGGTGAACTCCACCACCTTGGTGTGCAGGGCCGTGGACTCGTTTTCACTGCCACTGACGGTGAAGCTGATCCGCGTACCGCCGTCCACCACCGTTTTCGGCTCAATGTCCTGATGGACCACCGTGCCGGCAGGCTCGAAGTTGTACGGGTCGTAGGTGATCTCGCCAATGGTCAGGCCCAGGTCCTGGGCGTCGTGGATGGCGTTGGAGATATTCATGCCGGTGAAGGTGGGAACGGTCACTGTCTCCGGGCCGGTGCTGATGTGGAGAATGACGGTCTGGCCCTTTGTCAGGGGCTGATCCGCCGCCGGCTCGGTGGATACCACCACGTCGGTGGGATATTTGTCAGACATCTCATACACCGGCTGGAACGCAAGCTCCAGCCCCATGTCGCCCAGCAGCACCCGGGCCTGGCGGTACTCCATGCCCACCACGTTCTTCATATATTCCTTTTCCGGCGCTTCCGCCACATAGACCTGAATGACCAGGTTGCTCTTGCGGGTCTTGCCGGCGGTGGGGTCCTGCTCCACGATCTGACCCGGCTCATACTGGTCTGTCACCCGGGTGCCCACCACCTCGATGTAGAAGATGTCCTTCACCTCATCCATGAGCTGGGCTTCCTCCACAGTCTTGCCCCGCACATCGGGGACAGGGTAGCTCTTGTTGCTGCCGGCAGGGCCAAAATCGCCCAAAATCAGCTTGAACAGCAGCAGCACCAGCACCAGCGCCGCCGCGAAGATACCCACGATGATGGCCAGCGACTTCTTATCACGCCGGGGCGGCTCGTCGTCCCGGTAGTCGTCGCGCCGTGCCTCGGCAGAGCGCTTTTTCACGGCGGAGGCCACTTGAGAAGTGGGCAGCGGCATGGTGGGCTCGCTCTCGGAGGAGGGCGTGTCCAGCTCGCGGCGGATATAGTCCATATCCACCGACGGGTCCTTGCGGAACTTCTCCAGGTCCGCCAGCATGGCGTCGGCGGTAGGATAGCGCTTGTTGGGGTCGCTGTTCATGGCCTTCATGCAGATCAGCTCCAGCGGCTCGGGGATACTGGGGTCGATGTCTCGGGGGGCGAGGGGCACGGAGCTGAGGTGCTGGATGGCCACGGATACGGCGCTCTCTCCCTCGAAGGGCAGGCGGCCCGTGAGCATCTCGTACAGCACCACGCCGGCGGAATAGATGTCGGATCGGGCGTCGATCCGGTCGCCCCGGGCCTGCTCCGGGGAGATATAGTGGACAGAGCCAAGAGCCTCCTGGGTCAGCGTCTGTCCGGCGTTGGCAAGGCAGGCGATGCCGAAATCGGCCACCTTCACGCTGCCGTCACGCAGGACCATGATGTTCTGGGGCTTGATGTCACGGTGGATGATGCCCCGACTGTGGGCATGGCTCAGGCCGCGCATGATCTGGGTGATGAAGTGGAGTGACTCGCGCCAGTCCATGCGGCCGCGGCGCTCCATATATTGCTTGAGGGTGATGCCGTCAATGAGCTCCATGACGATATACTCCGTGTCCGGGTTGGTGGACACATCGTATACCGAGACGATGTTGGCGTGGCTCAGCTGGGCCACGGCCTGGGACTCGTCGTGGAAGC
This sequence comes from uncultured Eubacteriales bacterium, assembly GCA_900554275.1. Classification (GTDB taxonomy): domain Bacteria; phylum Bacillota; class Clostridia; order Oscillospirales; family Oscillospiraceae; genus Vescimonas. The sequence goes on along the minus strand of USGS01000003.1, from coordinate 41,082 downwards.
GGCGGCGGAAGTCGGCGTTCTCCGCCAGGTCGCTCTTGAGTATCTTGATGGCGACCAAACGGTTCAGCCGGTGACAGCGCGCCTTGTAGACGTTAGCCATGCCGCCCGATCCGATCAGCTCCAGTATTTCATAGCGGTCGTCCAGCATTTTTCCGATATACTGATCCATGGTCGTCAACTCCTTTCTTCGTCATTCAGCAGCAGCACGGCGGTGATATTATCCGGCGCGCCCCGCTGGAGGGATATTTGCAGCAGATGCTCCAGGCAGCCGTTCACATCGCCGTCGTACAGCACTTCAAACAGCATCTCCTGGTCGGACACGGTGTTCACCAGTCCGTCGGTGCAGAGGAGTATGTACTCCCCGCTGCGCCAGGGCAGCGTAAACGTGTCGGCCTTGGCGTCGATGTCCGGGCCCAGCGCCCGGGTGATCAGGTTGCGGTTGGGATGGCGGCGGGCCTCCTGAGGCGTGATGTCGCCCTTGGCCACCATGCTCTCCACCACCGAGTGGTCGCGGGAGATCTGGCGGATGCCCTCCGGGGTGATATGGTAGGCGCGGCTGTCGCCAATATTGGCGATGAGCGCCATGTCGGGGCGGGCCAGCGCGCAGACCAGCGTCGTGCCCATGTGGCGGTAATCCGCATTGCGCCCCGCCTCACGGCGGATGGCGTCGTTGGCGGCGGCGATGGCCGCCAACATCACATGACGGAGCTGGTCGGCGGTCATATCCGCCCGCAGATCATTTTGTATCTCACGCTGGAAACAGGCCACGGCGATGGCGCTGGCCACCCGGCCGCCGTGGGTGCCGCCCATACCGTCGCAGACCACGGCGGCGGTACAGCCGCCGGCCTCGAAGGCGGCGTAGGCGTCCTGATTCTCGCTGCGGACAAGGCCCGTGTTGGTGATACCCCATAGCTTCACGCTGGTTCACATCCTTTTCGTGATAAATAGTCCAGCAAGGAAATAGGCTTTACAGCTGACCCATTTCCTGCATTTGCTTTCTTCGCAGCTGGCCGCAGGAGGCGTCGATGTCGCCGCCCAGGCTTCTGCGGACGGTGGCTGTCACGCCCAGACTCTCCAGCTTCTGCTGGAAGGCCGCGATGCGGCGGCTGGGCTTGTAGGGGCTCTCCACCACGTCGTTCAGGGGGATCATATTGACGTGGCCGGGCATACCCCGGAGCTTTTTGGCGATCAGCTCCGCCTGCCAATCGTGGTCGTTGACACCGTCGATCATGGCGTATTCGAAGCTGATGCGGCGGCCTGTCTTTTTGAAGTAGCGATGGCAAGCATCAAACAGATCCTCCACATCATACGCGCGGTTCACCGGCATGATACGGCTGCGGGTCTCGCTGTCCGGCGCGTGGAGGGAGACGGAGAGGGTGAGCTGAAGCTGCTTCTCCGCCAAAGCGTCGATGCCAGGCACGACGCCGCAGGTGGACAGGCTGATGTGGCGCATACCGATGTGCAGGCCGTTGGGGCTGTTGACCAGCTCCAGAAAGCGCAGCACATTGTCCATGTTGTCCAGCGGCTCGCCAATGCCCATGAGCACGATGTTGGAGATGGGCACGCCGCTGTCCAACTGGGTGAACAGCACCTGGTCCAGCAGCTCCGAGGGCCGCAGGTCGCGGACCTTGCCGGCGATGGTGCTGGCGCAGAAGGCGCAGCCCATGCGGCAGCCCACCTGGGACGAGATGCAGACGGTGTTGCCGTGGTGGTATCGCATGAGGACGCTCTCGATGCAGTTGCCGTCGGCCAGCTCCCAGAGGTATTTGATAGTGCCGTCCAGCCGGGAGACCTGCTTCCGGGCCACGGTGGGCGCGGTGATGAAGCACTGCTCCGCCAGCTGGGTGCGCAGGGGCTTGGAGAGGTCTGTCATGTCGTCAAAGGACGTAACGCCCCGGTGCAGCCAGGTGAATACCTGCCGGGCGCGGAAGGCGGGCTGGCCCAGGGCATTAAAATAAGCGGTCAGTTCCGCTTCCGTCATGGATTTGATGTCGGTCATAGTTATTCCTCGCTGCGGCGGCGCATACGGCAGATAAAGAAGCCGTCCGTTCCGGTACGGTGGGGATAGAGGGTCACAGCGCCGTCACAGCCGCCGATGCCGGGCAGCGTGAAGGGCGTTTTTTCAAACTCGGGGTGAGAGGCCAGAAAGGCGGACACCTGATCCTCGTTCTCCTCCGGCAGGATGGTGCAGGTGGCATACACCAGCACGCCGCCGGGGCAGACATAGCGGCAGACGTTGTCTAAAATGGCCTTTTGGATGGGCGGCAGCTGCGCCAGCTCCGCCGGCTTCTTATAGCGGATGTCCGGCTTCTTGCGGATGATGCCCAGACCCGAGCAGGGTACGTCCGCCACCACCAGGTCGGCCTGGTCAAGCCAGGCGGCGTGCTCCTCCCTGCCGTCCGCCAGGGCGGTGCGGATGGAGCGGAGACCCAGACGCTGCGCGCCGTTTTCGATGAGCTTCAGCTTGTGAGGGTGGATGTCGCAGGACAGGATGTCGCCGCCGTCGGCCATGTCCATGGCCAGGGCGAAGGACTTGCCGCCGGGGGCGGCGCAGACGTCCAGCACCCGGGCGTGCTCGTCCGGGGCGGCGGCCAGGGACACCAGCCGCGCCGCCGCATCCTGCACGGTGCAGCGTCCCTCGGTGAAGGCGGGCAGCTTCTCCAAATCACCTGTGCCGGTGACGGTGAAGCAGCCCTCCAGCCACGGATGAGGCGTGACCTCCACGCCCGCTGCTTCCAGCTCCCGCCGCAGCGCGGCGGGGGTGGTTTTCAGGGGGTTGGTCTGTATGGTGGTGGGCACGGGCTGGTTGTGCAGCGCCAAAAGCTGCTCCGCTTCCTCACGGCCCAGCAGCTTTATGAGCCGCTCCACCAGCCAGCGGGGGTGGCTGTATTGCAATGCCAGCCGATCCACGTCATCCTTGCCGCGTAATAATGGTAAAGCATTTTTACTTGCCACGCATTTCCGCAGCACGGCGTTGACCATGCCGGCGGCGCGGGGTCTGCCCCAGCGCTTGATCTGCTCCACGGCCTCGTTCACCGCGGCCCGATCCGGGATCTTGTCCATGAACAGGATCTGGTAGACGCCAGCCGCAGGATATAGGCCACCACAGGCTCTAAGTGGCTGGCCCGCTGGCTGCACCATTGGTCGATATAGTAGTCCATCAGGGCGCGGTTCTGCACCACGCCGTAGACCAAACGGCTGCACAGCGCCGCGTCCCGGCTGTCCAGTCCGGCCCGCTGCACGGTACGCTTCAGGCTGCCGTCGGACCAGCCGCCCCGGCTGGTCTGCAGCAGCGTTTCCAGCGCCGCGTCCCGGGCGTTCTTTACGTTGGTCATGCGTCCACCTGCACGGGGTGTCCGCAGAGGTAATTCGCCGCGGTCATACGCTTGCCGCCCTCAGCCTGCAGCTCAAGGATGCGCAGCGCTTTGCCGTCGCCGCAGGCGATGTCGATGCCATTCTTCCCCGCCGCAAGGATCTTCCCCGGCGCGGCGGCGGTGTCGCCGCCTACGGCGGTGCGATAGACCTTCACCATCTTGCCGTCCAGCGTCATGACGGCGCAGGGCCAGGGGATCAGGCCGCGGACCTGGTCGTGGAGCTGCCGGGCGGGCTTGGTGAAATCCAGCGGCGACAGGCTGCGGTCCAGCATGGGCGCATAGGTGAAGGCGCTGTGGTCCTGGGGCGTCCGGATGGCCGTGCCGTCTTGCAGGCGGCACACCGCCTCGCTGAGGGCTTCCGCGCCCAGCTCCGCCAGACGTTTGGTCAGCGCCAGCGCGTCCTCGTCCGGGTCGATGGCCGTTTCGCGGCAGAGGATGATGTCCCCCGCGTCCAGCTCCTTGGCCATATACATGATGGTCACGCCGGTGGCCGTCTCACCGTTGAGGATGGCCCAGTTGATGGGCGCCGCGCCCCGATACTTGGGCAGCACCGAGGAATGGACATTGATAGAGCCGTAGGGCGGCGTATGCAGAATATCCTCCGGCAGGATCTTGCCGTAGGCCGCCACCACGATCAGCTCCGGGGCGAGGGACTGGACGATGGACAGCGCCTCTCCGTCCCGCATTTTCAGCGGTTGATACACCGGGATATTCTGTGTAATGGCATATTCCTTTACGGGTGAGAATGCCATCTTGTGGCCGCGGTTCTTGGGCTTGTCCGGCTGGGTGAACACGCCGCAGACATCGTGCCCGTCCTCCACCAGCCGCCGCAGCGACGCTACGGCGAAATCCGGCGTTCCCATAAACAAAATACGCATCAGGTATCCTCTTCTTCCGTTTCTTCGATCTCGTACTCGTCGGCGTGGTCGTCCAGCCACTTTTGCAGCTCCTCGCCCTCCAGCAGACGGTCGGTGTGCTCCACGAACAGGTGGCCGTCCAGGTGCTCGATCTCGTGGCAGAAGCAGCGGGCGGTCAGGCCCTCGTCCTCCGCCTCAAACCAGTTGCCGTCCCGGTCCTGGGCACGGACACGGACGATATAGGGCCGCGTCACCTCGCCGTATTTCCCGGGGACGCTGAGGCAGCCCTCCAGGCCGGTCTGCTCGCCCTCGGTGTAGATAATCTCCGGGTTGATCAGCTCGATGAGCTGGTCATCCTCGTCCAACACCACGCACACACGGCGCAGCACACCCACCTGGGGCGCGGCCAGGCCCACGCCGCCGGACTCCTCCAGCGTGTCCGCCATGTCATCCAGCAACGTGCGGAGACGGCTGTTGAAGTCGGTCACAGGGCGGCAGACCTTGGTCAGGCACTCCTCGCCCTGCAATGCTATCTTTCGTAATGCCATATCGCTTACCTCTATTCCAAAATCAAAATTAGCTCAATCCATGAGATCGCAGTCCACGCGGATATGCAGCCGCCGGTTCTCCGCCCGCTGGGCAAAAGCCCGCATGAAGGAGGACAGCAGGCCGCGGACCTGGGCGTTGTTCTCGCCCAGCAGCAGCAGACGGTAGCGGTAGCTGCCGTTGACGCGCACCACCGGCGCGGGCGCAGGACCGATCAGCTCCAGCCCCATGTCGTCATAGGGCGGTTTCTTCACCGCCGCGTCCAGGACGCTTCGCAGCAGTCCCACGGCGCGGCGGACATCGTTCTCCTCCCCGCCGCTGACCGTGATGATGAACTGGTCGGCAAAGGGCGGGTCGCGCCGCAGACGGCGCAGCTGAATTTCGCTGCGGTAAAAGCGCTCATAGTCCTGGGCCGCCGCGGCCTGGATCACGTCGTTCTCCGGCGTGTAGGTCTGGATCACCGCACGGCCCTCCTTCGCGCCCCGTCCGGCGCGGCCCACCACCTGGGTCAGCAGGTTGAAGGTGCGCTCGGCGGCGCGATAATGGTCCACATACAGCGACAGGTCGGCGCTGAGCACACCCACCAGCGTCACATTCTCAAAGTCCAGTCCCTTGGCCACCATCTGCGTGCCCAGCAGAATGGGCACGCGCCGCTCCTCGAACTGCCGGAGCAGCGCCTCGTGGCCCGCGGACACGGTATCTGCGTCCATGCGCAGCACCTCTGTATCGGGGAACAGCTCGTGCAGCTCCTCCTCCACACGCTGCGTGCCGAAGCCGATATGCTTCAGCGCGCCGCCGCAGTCGGGACAACGCTCCGGTGCGGGCTGGGAAAAGCCGCAGTAGTGGCACATGAGCCGGTCGTTGGCGCTGTGGTACGTCAGGTACACACTGCAGCGGGGACATTCCGGCACATAGCTGCACTGGGGGCACAGCAGCTGGCGGCTGCTGCCCCGGCGGTTCAGGAACAGGATGCTCTGCTCCCCCGCCGCCATGTTTTTTTGCAGCTCGTCATACAGCGGCTGGCTGATGACGGTGCTGCGGCCCTGCCGCAGCTCATGGCGCAGGTCCGCCACGATGACCCGGGGCAGCGCCTGCCGGTTGAACCGCTGCCGCAGCTCCAGCAGACCGTAGTCGCCCTTTTCCGCGTGCCAGGCCGTCTCCACCGTGGGGGTGGCGGAGCCCAGCAGCAGCCGCGCGCCCTCCTGGGCGCAGCGGTACTTGGCCACGTCACGGGCGTGGTAGCAGGGTGCGTTCTCGGACTCGTAGGAGCCCTCCTGTTCCTCATCCATGACGATGAGACCCAGCTCCACCAGCGGCGCGAACACCGCCGAGCGCGTGCCCAGCACGATGCGGGCCTCACCCCGGCGGATGCGCTTGTACTGGTCGTACCGCTCCGTCATACGCAGGCCGCTGTGCAGCAGCGCCACCCGGTCGCCGAAATAGGCGGTAAAGCGGGCCATCATCTGAGGCGTCAGGGCGATCTCGGGGACGAGGATCATCACGGATCTACCCCGCTCCAGCAGCAGCTGGGCCAGCCGGATATACACCATGGTCTTGCCGCTGCCGGTAACGCCCAGCAGCAGCGTGACGCCGGCCTCGCCCCGGTCTATCTGCGCCAGCAGCGCGTCGCAGACACGCTGCTGCTCGTCGTTCAGTGTAATATCTGTCGCCTTTACAGCGTACTGTTTTTCAGAGATGCGGTACTCCTCCTGCTCGCGCAGGGACACCGCGCCCAGCCGGCACAGGTCGTCCACGGTCTTTTTCGCCGCGCCGGTAAAATACCGCAGGTCGTGAAGGGCTGTTTCGCCGTTCCGGGCCAGAAACGACACCACTTCCCTGCGTTTGGAGGATCGGCCCGCCAGATCCGCGGCCTGCTCCGCCGGTACGCAGAGGGACGCGAAGGCCACCACCTTGTCGCGGACCTTTTTCTGCTGCTCCGTGGTGTGGGTCAGCGTTCCCGCCTTCTCCATGCGGCGCAGCAGCGGCGGTATATCGTCGCCCAGGGCCTGACACAGCTTGTCCTCCGCCAGCGGGCCGTCCTGCAGAAGCCGGGCCACCGCCTGCTCCCGTTCCGGGGCGTCCGGCATCAGCACCGGCTGGCGCATCGACCAGATCTCCCTGTAGCGATACCACACGGCGGCGGGCAGGATGGTGCGCAGCGCGTCGTAGAATGTGCAGAAATACCGGCGGCTCATCCACAGGGCCAGCCGCAGCTCCTTCTCCGTCACCACCGGCTCGTCGTCCAGCAGCGAACGGACGGCCTTCAGCGGCTTGGCCGGCACTTCCTGATGCAGAGACAGGATCACACCCTCACTGAGCCGGTTGCCGCGTCCAAAGGGGACCAACACGCGGCATCCCACCCGGCCCGACAGCTCGTCGGGCAGCAGATAGTCATACGCCTTGTCGATGGCATACGTCGCCGCCTGCACGGCCAGCTTGGCGACAATGGGCATCTCAGTTCCCGTCTTCCTCGATGACGGGATTGCTGTGGTACTTGCCCTCCGCCACCTCGTCAATAGCCAAGGTCACGGGCTTCTCGTCCAAATGCATGCCGGTGGTCTCCGCCTCGGCGGCGATCTGACGGGCACGGCGTGCCACCACGTTCACTATCATATAGCGGTTGGGGATATACTGGGTCAGCTTGTTCATAGCGGGATAGAGCATAGACATAACGTTCACTTTTCCTTTCTGTTGATGATCAAATTCATACGCTCGGCGGGCTTGCAGTGTTCTGCGCACAAAATGGCGCGCAGCTCCTCCACCGCCTGCTCCACCGTGTCGTTGATGACAAAGTAATCATAGTCTCCGGCCATTTCCAGCTCCACCTGGGCGCGGATCAGGCGCTTCTGTACTTTCTCCGGCGTGTCCGTGCCGCGGGCGGTGAGCCGGCGCTCCAGCTCGGCCCAGCTGGGCGGCGCGATGAAGATACGCACCGTCTCCGGGCGCTTGGCGCAGACCTGTACCGCACCCTGGCGCTCGATGTCCAGGATCACGTCCTTGCCCCGGGCCATGGCGTCGTCCACGTACATCTTGGGCGTTCCGTAGAAGTTGCCCACGTACTCGGCGTACTCCAGAAACGCGTCGGCGGCGATCATATCACGAAATTCATCCGGCTGGATGAAGTGGTAGTCCACGCCGTCCCGCTCCCCCTCCCGGGGCTGGCGGGTGGTGGCGGAGATGGAAAAATACAGGTCGTCCCGCCCCTCGAACAGGGCATGGAGCACGGTGCTCTTGCCCACGCCGGACGGCCCGGACACAATAAAGGTTTTTCCGGTCCTATGCACGCTCATTCATCCTCCTCTGTCAGATCCTTCACCGCGAGGCCCAGCCGGGGCGCCAAACGCTCTGCCGGCAGGGCGGACAGCACCACGTGGTCGCTGTCCATCATCAGCACGGAGGCCGTTTTGCGCCCGAAGGTGGCGTCGATGAGCATACCGCGGTCGCGGGCCTCCTGCACCAGCCGCTTCACCGGCGCGGAGTCCGGGCTGACCAGCGCGATAAGCCGGTCCGCGGAAACGAGATTTCCGAACCCGATGTTTACAAACTGCATACGGGCCACCTCATTCCATATTCTGGACCTGCTCGCGGATCTTCTCCACCTCGGCCTTCATATTCACCACATCCTGGGCGATGGTCAGGTCGTTGCACTTTGAGCCGATGGTGTTGCACTCCCGGTTGATCTCCTGAATCAGGAAGTCCAGCTTACGGCCCACAGGCTCGCCGCTCACCAGCATGGCCTGAAGCTGGGCAATATGGCTGCGCAGGCGCACCGTTTCCTCATCCACGGCGATCTTGTCAGCAAAGATGGCCGCCTCGGTGAGGATTCGGCTCTCATCGATGGTGGTGGATTGCAGCACCTCCTGCATCTTGGCCTCCAGCCGCTGGCGGTAGGCCGCCACGGTCTGGGGCGAGCGCTCCTCCACCTTGCCCACCACCGCTTCAATGGTGGTAATGCGGCCAGCCACGTCCGCCGCCAGCTTCTCGCCCTCCACGGCGCGCATGGCATTATATGCGGCCAGCGCGTCGTCCAGCACGGCGCAGATGTCGGCGGCGATGGCCTCCACATCCTCCTCCGCCTTGGTGACGGCCAGCACGTCCGGGAACTTGGCCAGCACCTCCGGCGTAATGTCGCCGGACAGGTCAAACATGGTCTTCAGTCGGGTCAGCGCATCATAATACCCCCGGGCCAGCGGCTCGTTCACCGCCACCACCGCCGCGTCGGCGGCGCTGGCGTCGATGGTGACGAACACGTCCACCTTGCCCCGGGAAATGGCCTGCTGCACCCGGGCCTTCATGCGGTCCTCGGCAAAGATATAGGCACGGGGCATCTTCACCGTGCAGTCCAGATAGCGGTTGTTGACGGAGCGCACCTCCACCGTAATGTCGCGCCCATTGCGCATCTCACGGGCACGCCCGTAGCCGGTCATACTCTTGACCACTGGATCATCTCCTTTATTGTAATGGAAAGGGACGTGCGTCCCTGTATTGTCTCGTTCAGCAGAAGCACACCGGCACGCCCAGCGCGTTGCAGCACAGCGTTGCGCCGCACAGACGCAGGCAGTCCGCATTGCCGCAGGAGGTGGTGGTCATGGTGCTGTAGCCGTTGGGACGGTAGCCGTCCCGGCCCTCCGCCACGTCCAGCGCCCGCTGGTACTCCACGTTGTCCGGGTCCATCTGCACTGCCGTCTGGTAATACCGCCGAGCATCGTCCAGCCAGCCCCGGCGGTAGCAGATCGCGCCCTTGAGGAAGTTCCACTCCGCGTCGTGGTCGGACTGGGCGTTCAGCAGCTCCTCCGCCAAATTCAGGTTGCCCTGCTGGATGGCCATGCGCACCCGCTGGTATCGGGACGTATAGCCGCTCTGATAGCCGTAGCTCTGGCCGTAGCCTTGACCATAGCTCTGGCCGCCGTAGCTCTGCCCGCCGGTGCGGGCGGCCTTGCGCTGGGACTGGACCGTCTCGTAAGCCTCGTTGATCTCCTTCATCCGCTCCTGGGCCAGGTCGGCCAGGGGGTTATCGTGATAATTGTCCGGGTGGTACTTCCGCGCCAGATCGCGGTAAGCCTTTTTCACCTCTTCATCAGTGGCGGTGCTGGGCACGCCCAGCACCTGATAGGGATCACGCATGATCGGTGTCCGCCTTTCGTATAGGTTCTTCTCTCTACCATCGATTGACAAGGGCGTGCTTGCCCTTGTCAATCGATGGTAACCTTTTTATGAAACGTACCCGCCAGCACCGACGCGCCGACGGCGTACAGCCCCTCATACACCACAGCTCTGACCACCGGCGTATACACGCCGCAGTCCGTCAGCTCAAACGCCGCCGCCATAGCCCGCACCGAGCCGTCCAGCGTGGCAGCCAGGGACTGCTCGTCCGCCGGGGACAGCTTGCCGTCCGCCGGGGCAAAGCGCAGAGCCAGCGGGTTATAGCTGCCGCTTTTCAGATCGTCGGGCAGGTCATCCGCCGCGTCTATGAGATACACCCACCGGCCCAGGTGATACAGCAGCTGCTCCGTCACCCGGCGGCGCTTCTCGTCCGGCTCTCCGGCGGCAGCGCCGGCCAGCAGCGACGCAAAGGCATCCGCCGGGGCGTCCAGTGAGGGACAGCGCGCCTTTTCCAGCGCGGACAGTTGGGTCAGATGAGCCTCCGTCTGCCGGTCGAAATCCTCCCGGCATCGCCTGGCCTTCCGGTAGGCCGGGGTCAGCAGCCAAACGGCCAGCCGGTATTTCAGCCCCCGGAAAAAGCCGTGGTCGGCCACGCCGTCCCGCAGCTGCCACCAGGTCAGGATCACGCTCATATCCGCCGCCGTATCAAAGGCGGGGTCGCCTGCGGCGCAGCGGCGCTTCCGGAAGGGATGCACCGCGCAGCGGCGATCACACGTCTCCCCCGTTCCCCGTGACAGCACCATGGCCAGAAACGTCAGATCGTAGTTCAGGATCATCCGCCCGACCAGCCCGTACCGGCGGCCCAAGGTGTGGCACAATCCGCAGTACGCGCCGCGGAACGTCTCCCGGTCCGCCTCCGTCAACCGCCCGTCAGAGGGCCGCACGTAGCCGAACACGCCTTAAAACACCCGAAGGATGGTGTAGGTCAGGCTCTCCTCCCGCCGCGCCTTACGGTCATAGGCCACACTGGCCAGGAAGGACAGCGCCGCCGCGCCGATGGCGATGGCGTAGCGCCAGCCCTCCGCCAGTCCCTCCGACAGGAAGTAGCCCAGCAGGAAGCAGATTATCGGCAGCACATATACCAGCGCCACCACGCCCAGCAGCTTTTTGGTGCTGCTCTCCACCACCACCTTCTGTCCCACCGCTGCGCCGGGGTCGTTCTTGGCCCGGGCGCGGATGGCTGCGCCGGTCATACCGCAGCCCGCGCACTCCTCACAGTCGTGACCGCAGGCCGTTTTCCGGGGCACGGAGATCTCCGCGTAGCCGCCGGGCAGAAGTTTTTCCACTGTTGCGATCTGTGTCATGCTTTCACCTCACGCCTCTGTCTCCGGCGGTGTCGTTGTTGTATGCTCTGTATTTCCCGTGTTCCCGGTATTGGCCGTACCGCCCTCCACCGGCTCAGTGGTGCTGGCCGGCGTATCCGGCTCAGTCTGAATGGGGATGTCGGTAATGGTCACCGTCAGCTCATAGGTGCCGCGGGCAGTCACATCATTGAAGCCCGTTACCATCACCGTCACAGGCACGGTGACAGGCCCTTGCCCGGTGACGGCGCTCATGTCGGCGTAAACCCTCAAATTCTCCGGCTGCACCTGGGCGATCTCGTCCGCCAGTCCCCACAGCCGCACCGAAACGCCGGACAGCGGCACGGCATACAGGCCGCTGGGCAGGTTCTCATAGGTGATGTCCGTGGCCACCAGCGTGGTCTCCTCGATGCCGTCCAAGGTGATCTCCACACGGGCCACCTCGTTGCCGTTCACCAGCCACGTGCCGTCCGGCGGCGTGACCACATAGCTGTTCTGCTGGGTCAGCTCCAGATCCTCCACATACAGGGTGGCCAGCACGATCTGGTCGATGCCCGCCAGTATATCGGCCTCGCCGTTGATGCGCACCGTCTTGGGGGTGATGTCGCAGATGATGCTGTGCAGCGCCGCACCGGGTATACCGGAGAATTCCACCGCCAGCTGTACCTCCTTGGTGGTCAGCACCGGGACTCGCGCCTGGATCAGGCTGGCGTTGGTGCGGATGTTATCGTTCTCCACCAGGTTTCCGTTGTAATCGTACAGCTGCACATCCACCGTCTGAACCACGGAGCGGGTCGCACCGGAGATGTCCACCGTCAGCTTGGCGTGGCTCACATTCAGCAGGTCATCCCGCTGTGCCCGCAGCGTCAGCATCTCAGGATCAAGCACCACGTCACCGGTAAAGTAGCCCTCAGCCACCTGGCCGATCACCTCGCACTCCACCGGGACCTCCTTGGTATACAGCTCGCCCACCGTAACGGTGATCTGGCTGAGACTGGCCTTCTCCACACTGACATCGGTACGCACCACGCCGTCCGGATAGCTGACCGTCCAACTCAGCTGGTGTACGCCCACGGAGTCGATGCTGGAGGTGCTGGCAACGACCCGTACGTTCTCGCTGTTCATCTTCACCAGCTCCCGCTTCGGGCCGCGGATGGTCAGGTCGATGGTGGTATCGTAGCCGGACAGGAGCATTAGGTTCTTATCCGCCAGGGTGGTGTTCTCGCCGGAGAACTCCACCGGGATGTCACGGATGGCTTTGGTACGCAGCGGCGCTTTGTCCATATCCACATACACCCACATGGCGATGGCCACCAGGATGGAGATCACGATGCGCACCGCCTTGCTGCGGTTAAAGGGAGGCCGCTGCTCTCCGCCGTTATTCTTCTCAGAGATCTGCGTCGTCATCGGTATCCTCCTTTCGATGCAGGCCCAGCAGCTCCACCAGCGAACGGCGGGGCTTGTCCTCGCTGTCCTCCTCCGGCGGCATCAGCTCGTTCCGCAGGAGCTTGGACAGCGTCTCCGGCATCAGGTGGCGCTTCAGCATACCGCCGATGGCCACGGAGATCGAGCCGGTCTCTTCCGACACAATGACCACCACCGCGTCGGAATTCTCACTCATACCGATGCCGGCCCGGTGGCGCATACCCAGGTCGCGGCTCAGGTTCACGTTTTTGCTCAGCGGCAGCATACAGCCCGCGCCCAGTATCCGCCCGTGGCGGATGATGACCGCGCCGTCGTGCATGGGCGCCTTCACGAAGAAGATGTTCTTCAGCAGCTCGGAGGACACGGCGGCGTCCAGCGTCGTGCCGCTGCGCACCATGTCGTCCAGCCGGATGTCACGCTCGAACACAATCAGCACGCCGGTCTTGCTTTGGGACATTTCGCTGCAGGCGATGACCGTCTGGTCGATGGCCGTCTCCAGCGCCGTCTGCTGCTGGACGGGGTTGAACGCCTTGAATATCTTGATATTGCGGCTGCCCATCTTTTCCAGGATCTGCCGGATCTCCGGCTGGAACAGGACGATGATGGCGATGATGCCCACCTGTACCAGGTTTCCCATGATATATGTCACCGCATTCAGCTGCAGTATATCGGCAATGCCCAGCGCCAGCAGGAACATGACCACGCCCTTGAGGATATTCTCCGCCCGGGTGCTCTTTACCAGGCGCAGCAGGCTGTATACCAGAAAGGCGATGATCGCAATGTCCAAAATGTCGGAGATCCGTATCAGCACTAAGTAATTCCCAATATTTTCTAATAAAGCAAGTACCTTATCCATGCCTTCACCCTTCCTGCCGCAAGGAAATCTTCGCATAAAAATAGATACTACTATTATATAAAAATTATTGGGAAATTGCAACAAAAAATTATCTCCCCGATTTTGCAGTTTGCCCAACGATCGCCGCTGTCTCCCGAACCAGCTCATCTACCTCCTGCCGCCGGTTGAACACCGACGGGCTGAACCGTACCGTGCCGGTCTCCAGCGTCCCCGCCGTCCTGTGGGCCAGCGGCGCGCAGTGCAGCCCCGCCCGCAGGGCAATGCCTCGGGCCGCCAGCGCCTCGCCCAGCTCCTCGCAGTCCATGCCCGCCGCGCGGAAGCTGACCACGCCGGTCTGAAACGGGCCGGAGAACACCTCCACGCCGGACAACTCCGCCAGATGACGGGCGGCGTAGCGACCCAGCTCACTCTCGTAGTCCGCGATACGTGCCACGCCCTGACGCTGCACGAACCGCAGCCCCTCCAGCAGTCCGGCAATGCCGGGCATATTGTGCGTCCCCGCCTCCAACCGGTCCGGCAGCTCGGCGGGCATCTCCTGCAAAATGGACTGCGACCCCGTGCCGCCCCGCAGCAGTGGTTCAGGCTCGCAGCCGCACAGCAGCAGACCTGTGCCCTGCGGGCCGTACAGTCCTTTATGACCCGGCATGGCGATGAACGATGCACCCAGCGCCTTCATGTCCACCGGCAGCATCCCGGCGGACTGGGAGGCGTCCAGCACGAAGGGCACGCCCTTCTTCCGGCACAGCGCCGCGATCTCCTCCACCGGCAGCGCGTAGCCGAACACGTTGGATACATGGGTGCAGATCACTGCGTCCGCCGGTCGGTCCAGCGCCTGACGGAACTGCTCCAGCATGGCCGCCGTGTCGAACAGCGGCCCATCCGCCACCACGATCTCCACATTGGGAATGGCGTGGAGCGGACGGGTGACAGCGTTGTGCTCGTACCCAGAGATGACCACCCGGCTGCCCGGCTTTACCAGCGTGCGGATGGCAATATTCAGCCCGTGGGTGGCGCAGGACGTGAACACCACCTGGGCCGGATCGTCCATGTGGAACAGCTCCGCCGCCGCCATCCTGCACCGCAGATCCGTTTCCTCCGCCCGCCGGGTGGCGGGATAGCTGCCCCGGCCCGGCGAGGACAGGGTGTTTACCGCCTGGTACATGGCCCGCCGCACCGCATCCGGCTTCTGGAGCGTAGTCGCTCCCGCGTCAAAATAGATCATAGCTCCACCTCACTGTATCCATCATCCCAGCGCTGAAACACCTGCGCCGGGGAAAATCCCATCTCCCGCAGCAGCCCCCAGGCGGCCGCCGCCTTTTCCCTGCCCCGCAGCCGCAGCACATAGCCGCAGCCCTTGCCCGTCAGCCCCATAGGCGTGCGGGCCACCACCGTGTGCAGCCCTCTCCGTTCCAGTGCCTGGGCCATCCGCTGTGCATGGGTCACGGAGCGTGCGGTGATCAGATACTCCTCCATATCGCACCTCCTTTGTACGCACCCCATCTTATGCCGGAGCAGAGGCTGCTGCCACCGGCGGGACGGCGGACGCGGAGGCGGACGGATTCCCACGTCGCTTCGCTCCTCGGAATGACAGAATGGGTTTATCGACACACTGAAAAAAGGACGCCTTCGGCGTCCTTTTTTCATATTTCCATTCTCGGGCCGGGGCGGTACTCCTCCCCCAGCCGCACGATCTGTATGCCCCCGGCGGACAGCTCCGTCAGCCGGGAGGCCAGCGCGTCCACGCTCTCCCCCGGCAGCGATACGTCCAGCCGTATGTCCGCGCCGTACTCCGCACCGTCAATGATACCGCCCAGCGCCGCGGCCTCTCCCTTGACCCGCTCGAACAGGCCGTAAGGGCACGGGATGGACACGGCAGCCCACAGGCCCATCTCCGATACGCCGGCGGCGCACAGCGCGTCCCGCGCGCTCTTGGAATAGGCGCGTGTCAGGCCGCCTGCGCCCAGCAGCACGCCGCCGAAATACCGCGTGACCACGCAGACCACGTCCGTCACGTTCTCCCGCTGGAACACGTTGAGCATAGGCTGCCCCGCCGTGCCCTGGGGTTCGCCGTCGTCGCTGTAACGCACCACGCTGTCGCCGATGAGGTAGCACCAGCAGTTGTGGCGGGCATCGTAGTATTTCTTCTTCATCTGCCCGATGAACTCACGGGCCTGCTCCTCCGTTTTCACCGGCAGCAGGTGGCCGATGAACCGGGAGCGCTTCTCGGTAAACTCCGTCTCCGACGATTGAAACGGCACGCGAAATGTCTCAGCCACGGCGCACCTCCTTCTCCCAGCCCTCTCGGTCGATAGCATGGTAGCAGGTAGGCCGCTCCTGCCCGTCAGGCCACAGCACGGGAGGGCCGTCGCAAACATAGGTGAACCCGCATTTCTCGATGACGCGGCGGGACTTGTCATTCCCCGGGGAATGGCCGCACCAGACACGCGCCGCGCCTCGCTCCATAAAGCACCAGCGCAGCAGCTCCCGCACCGCCTCAGGGATGAGCCCCTGCCCCCAGAAGGGCCGCCCGATCCAGTAGCCGATCTCCGGCTCGCCCTCTCCATCCGGCGCATCGGTGGGAAAAACGCCCACGGAACCAATGGCCTCCTCTGGACGCTCCCGCAGCAGCACCGCCAGCGTGTCCGGCTGGGACAGCACCGTTCGGATGATCTGGCGGCTCTCCTCCACGGACTCGTGGGGCTTCCACCCTGCCGCGGGGCCCACCTGCCCGTCACAGGCATAGCGGTACAGACTCTCCGCGTCTGTCTCCCGCCAGGGCCGCAGCACCAGCCGCTCCGTCGTCCGCGTCATTCCCAATCCTCCTTGGGCTCTACCCAGCCCTCGATGAACTGGTGGAGCTGTCCGATGATGCGGGGCGTACACACCGCCACCACGTCCACCGTCTCGCCGTAGGCCACGCTCTCCACCTTGGCCTCCCGGTACAGGGCGTCCAGCGCCCCGGCCTTGTCATAGGGCAGGTGCAGCGTCACACGCTTCGTGCCCTTGTCCAGCTTTTTGTCGATGGCCGCCAGCAGGTCTGTCACGCCCTCCCCTGTCCGGGCGGACAGGGTCACCGCGTCCTCTTCCTTCCGCTGGAAGCCGAAGGCCACATCGCACTTGTTGTAGACACGGATGCAGGGAATGTCGTCCGCACCTAACTCACGGATCAGGTCGTCCACGATGCGGGCCTGTTCCTCCCATTCCGGGTTGCTCACGTCGATGACGTGGAGCAGCAGGTCGGCGTATTCCAGCTCCTCCAGCGTGGCCTTGAAGGCCTCTACCAACTGGTGGGGCAGCTTGCGGATGAAGCCCACCGTGTCGGAGATGACCACGTCCAGCGTGTCGCTGACCGTCAGCAGACGGGTGGTGGTGTCCAGTGTGTCGAACAGCCGGTCGTTGGCGGAGATGCCTGCGCCGGTGATGGCGTTGAGCAGCGTGGACTTGCCCGCATTGGTGTAGCCCACGATGGCCACCACGGGGATCTCGTTCTTCTGCCGCCGCTGGCGCTGGGTGGCCCGCACCCGGCGCACCTCCTCCAGCTCCTCCTTCAGCTTGTCGATCTTCCGGCGGATGTGGCGGCGGTCCGTCTCCAGCTGGGTCTCGCCAGGGCCCTTTGTGCCGATGGGCGAGCCGCCGGTGCCGCCCTGGCGCTCCAGGTGCGACCACATACCGATCAACCGGGGCAGCAGGTACTGGTACTGGGCCAGCTCCACCTGCAAGCAACCCTCCTTCGTCCGGGCCCGCTGGGCGAAGATGTCCAGGATCAGGCCGCTGCGGTCCAGCACCTGCACGCCGCACAGCTCCGTCAGGACGCGAATCTGGGACGGGGACAGGTCGTTGTCAAAAATGACCATGGTGGCTTCGCTGTTGTCCACCATGCGCTTGACCTCCTCCACCTTGCCCTCGCCGATGAAGCTGTGGGGGTCGGGCTTTTCGCGGCTTTGCAGGATCATGCCCACGCTCTCCGCGCCGGCAGTCTCCACCAGCGCGGCCAGCTCGGTCAGGCTCTCCTCATCGGCGCTGTCGCGGCCCAGCACCGGGGACTTCAAGCCCACCAGCACCGCATAGTCCCGCACGCCCTCTTTGTTCTGTTCAATGGTCTTTCGTTCCATATATTGCCCTCGTTGGTCGGATTTTTGTTAAGTATACCACGGCTCATGCAGAATGTAAAACAAAACCCATGCCAAACGGCATGGGTTTTGTGATGTGACGTGTCTTTTACTTGTCCAGACCGAAACGCTTGTTGAACTTGGCAACGCGTCCGCCGGTATCCACCAGCTTCTGCTTGCCGGTGAAGAAGGGGTGACACTTAGAGCAGACTTCCACGCGAATATCCTTCTTCGTAGAACCTGTCTCAATCACATTACCGCAGGCGCATTTGATAGTAGTCTGCTGATAATTGGGATGGATTCCTTCCTTCATTGCTCTTGTTCACCCCTTTCTGGTTCACTTGTCGCCGCGGCACAGCCGCAAACGCAACTGTGATAATAGCACACTCCGATGGCAAATGCAAGCACTTTTCGGCAATTTCACAAAGAAATTTCCGCCCCGGCTGCGAGGAAATACAATATCCGCTCCGTCACCGGCTTCTCCAGGATTTTCTCCAGCGCCGCGGCGTAGGCCGCCAGCTGGGGGCGGTACGTCTCCGCCCGCTGGGGCAGCTCCGGGCCGGTCACGCGGTCGGTCTTGAAGTCCACCACCACCAGGCCGCGCTCCGTCTCAAAAACGCAGTCCGCCACGCCCTGGAGCAGCAGTTCTTCCCCGGCGGCGGACGGGTCGTAGATACCGCCGTCCACCAGCAGGGCGAAGCGATACTCCCGCCACACCTGCCGCGACCGGCGGATACGCTCCGCCAGCGGCGACGACAGGAAGCGCACCAGCGCCGGGATGTCCAGCGATGCGGCCTGCTCCGCCGTCAACAGCCGGCGCTGTGCCAATGCCGCCACCTGCGATCGGACATCGTCACCGCTCGACGCGCTGAGGTCGAGGTACTGCATGGCCAGGTGCATGGCCGTGCCCCGCTCCGCGGCGCTGAGACCCTGGGCCTCCTGCATGAACCGGGGCTTTTCCGGTGTCAGCTCACGCCAGCGTGGGACCGTGCCCTCCGCGATCTCCTGATCAAGCTCCCGGCCCTTCAGCTGGGTAGCCGTCACCTTGGAGGGCGTTACCGCGGCCGCCGGGTATCGGTAGCGGAACGACAGCGCCGCCTCATCCGGCAGCACATCCTCCACCCGGACTGTCTCCGGCACGAGCGCCGTCTCCCGCTGCGTCTCGCCGCTGCCCACATGGTGCAGATGTATCGTAAGGCCCTCCGGCCCCTTGTCCAGCTCCTGCGGCCACAGACCGGCAAACTGATGCAGCGCACCCGCCGCCGTGGTGTGCAGCAGCGGCAGCAGCAGCCAGTCACCGGGGCATTTTGCGCCGGACACCGCCTCCGGCTGCACCGGCACGCCGCTGAGGGCGGTCAGCTCCCGCAGGTGCTTTTCGCCGTGCTTCATGGCGTCCACCAAAATGAGCTTCTCCTTGGCGCGGGTCAGCGCCACGTACAGGATGCGCATCTCCTCCGCCTTGCTCTCCCGCTCCAGCGTCAGCGCCAGCGCCGACTTGGAGATGGTATCGTAACGGATATGCCGGGCCGTGTCCACCCGTTCTGCGCCCGCGCCCAGCTGGGGGTGCACCAGCACCGGCTGGTTCATATCCTGCCGGCTGAACATACGGTTCAGATCCGCCAGCACCACCACCGGGAACTCCAATCCCTTGGACCGGTGTACGCTCATGATGCGCACGCCGGAGGCGGAGGCCGCCGTGCTGATCTCCGGGGCGTCCCCCTTTTCCATCAGGCTGCGGAGGTACACGATAAAATCGAACAACCCCGTTTTGCCGCTCTGCACCATCCGCCGGGCGTAATCATACAGTGCGCGGAGACGGGCCAGACGCACCTCGCCGTCCTCCATCGCGCCGAACACCGCCGCCGCATGGCAGCGGTCATAGATGTACCACAGCAGCTGGTCCGCCGCCATCTCCCGGGAGGCCGTCCGCAGCTCCTCCAGCAGAGACAGGAACGCCGCGCTGTCCGGCGCATCATCCCGGCACAGCGCTTCGTAATAATCCCCGTCCGGCTGGAGCGCCCGTATCTGCGCCAGCCGGTCCGGCGTCATGCCCACCAGCGGTGAGCGCAGCACGGCGATCAGCGGCACGTCCTGCCGGGGGTTGTCCACCACCTCCAGCAGCGACAGCAGCACCGCCACCTCCATGGCGGCGAAGAAGTCCTCGCTCTCGCCGCCGTCGCAGGGGATGTTCTCCCGCTCCAGCGCCGCGCAGAACGCGGGCAGCCGCGAGCTGGGCGACCGCATGAGGATCACGATGTCCTCCGGCGTCACAGGCCGCAGCTGACCGTTCTCCCCCTGAACAGGAAAGCCCTCGTTCAGCAGGGCGCGAATGCGCCGGGCCACGAACCGGGCCTCCGCCTGGGCACGGTCGAACCGCTCCTCCTCCGTATCCTCCACGCTGACCAGGTGGAACTCCACGTCCCGCTCCGCCGGTGCGTAATACTCCGCGCCGAAGTACAGCTTCTCCTGATCGGTGTAGTCCATTTCGCCCATTTCCTCGGATAAGATCGCGCCGAACACGAAGTTGGTCACGTCCAGCACCTCCCGCCGGGAGCGGAAGTTGCGGCTGAGCACCATGCGCCGGGGCTGGCCCTCCGCCGCGCCGTCCGCGTCGGCGAACGTGCGGTATTTCTCCAGGAATATCCCCGGCTCGGCCAGCCGGAATCGGTAGATGCTCTGCTTCACGTCACCCACGGCGAACAGCCGCCGCCCGTCGTCGGATGCGGCCCGGAAGATGCAGTTCTGCACCTCGTTGGTGTCCTGATACTCGTCCACCATCACCTCCCGGTAGCGGTGTGACACCTGCTCCCCCAGCTCCGTGGGTGAGCCGTCCTCGTTGGCCAGCAGCGTCAGGGCATAGTGCTCCTGGTCGGAGAAGTCCAGCGCGTTGCGCCGCACCTTCTCTGCCTGATACCGCTGGGCGAAAAATGCCGTCAGCCGCAGCAGTCCCCGCATGGCCGGGGCGATGGCCCGCAGATCGTCCAGATGCTCCGCCTCCGTCGTGTCATAGGGCGCGGTCAGCTTTTTCAGCTCCGTCTTGCACTTCTCCATCACCGTGCGGACGGCCTTTTTCGCCGTCTCGTTTTCCTCGCCCTTTACGATGCCCACCCGGCGGAAGGCGGGCTGCACCGCCGCCATGGCATCCCAGCCGCTCCGGGCCGCCTGCCGGTAACTCCTCAGACAGTCAGCCACCTCTGCAAAGCGGTCGCCGTAGGCGTCCAGCACCGGCGGGCAGTTCTTCATAAGGTCCACCATACGCTCCAGCTGCTCCGCCCAGAACTCGGCCCGGCGCACCGTGTCCGCCATCACCGTCTGACCGTACACGCAGTCCGCCAGATGCTCCGGGATGTCCGTCCACCCCTGTGCCGCCTGGGCCAGCCATTTCTCCGGGTAAGGGTGGCTTTGGAGCTTGCCGTGCAGCTCCGGGATCAGCCGCGCCAGCGCCCGGTCATCCCGTCCCGCGCCCAGGGTGTCCGCCAGCAGGGCGTACTCCCCGTCACCGCTTTCGATGGCCCGGTAAAAGTCCTCCAGCGAGGCCTCCAGCGCCCGCTCCCGCAGCAGCGCCGCCTCACTCTCGTCCAGCACCCGGAAATCCGGCGTCAGGCAGCGCCCGTCCACCGGCGGCAGGAGATGCACGTGCTGCCGCAGCAGCTGGGCGCAGAAGCCGTCCACCGTTTTGATGTCCGCCTGGTACACCCGGAACATCTGCTGCCGCAGATGGCGGTCGCCGGGGTTCTGAGCCACCCGGGACGCCAGCTCGGCGGCCAGCTTGCCCCGCAGCTCCGCTGCCGCGGCCCGGGTGTAGGTGATGATGAGAAAATCGTCCACATGGCAGTGCTCCTCCATCAGATAGGAGAACACCCGCTCCACCAGCACCTTGGTCTTGCCCGATCCGGCGGCGGCGGACACCAGCAGGCTGCCGCCCCGGTTCTCCACCGCGGCGCGCTGCTGCTCCGTCAATCTGATCTCAGCCATGGGACACCTCCCGATCCACCAGCGCCCAGAATTCCTCCGGCGTGGTCTTTTGCAGGTAACGCGGCTTATCCTGCCGCTCATCGAACCAGCAGGCCGATGCGAACGCACAGCGGTCGCAGGCGCTCTCCTGCGGCCCGCGGACGCAGGGGTCGGCGTCGATGCTGCCCGTGCCGATCTCGTGGGCCACCCGGTGCAGCAGCTCGTCCACGTAGCGGCCCAGCTTGCCCAGCTGCACCGCGCTGGCCAGTGAGCCGGAGATCGTGCCGTCCCTCGATATGCCCATAGGCAGGAAGCATGGCGACTCCAGCGCCTCGTGCTCCATGGCCGCCAGCACGTCCGGCTCGGCCAGCACCATACCGGTGCGCCGCAGCTCCCGCCGCAGTGATGCTTTCAGCTTCTCCGGCGGGATGGCCCGGTCCGCCCGCAGTATCACGTCCCGGGCGGGCAGGTACAGCACCCCCGCCGGTTCCACCGGGCGACCGAAATACGTCCCGCCGCTCCTTTGCAGCGCAAACAGGTACAGCAGCATCTGTATGCCCAGGCCGTATCGCACATCCGCCAGGTCGAAGGACTTCTTCCCCGTCTTATAGTCCATCACCCGCAGGTACAGCCGACCGTCCTTCAGCCAGCCGTCCACCCGATCCACCTTTCCCGTCACGGACAGGGTGGTATCCCCCTCGGTGACGGTGATGGCGGGCAGCTGGCCGTCCCGGCCGCCGAAGCCAAGCTCGAAGGCCACAGGCCGGAAGTCTGAGTGCTGCATCTCCTCCACCGCGTTCTCCACGATGGTGCAGGCCGTCTCCCGCAGGCGGGAGAACAGATAGCGGAAGCGGGCGCTCTTGTCTCCGTAGCTGTCGATGACGGCGGCGATGTACTGTTCGGTGTACTGCGCCACCAGCGCCCGCAGCCGCTCCGGCTGCGCCCGGCCGATGCCCTCGCCGTTTTCCAGCGCCCGCAGCACGTTTTCCAGCAGATAGTGGAGGAACGTGCCGATCTCCGGCGCTTCAAATTTTGCCGTTTTCCGTTCCCTGGCCCGGAGGCCATACTCCATGAAATATCCGAAATGGCAGGTCTTGACCTTGTCCAGCCGGGAGGCCGACATGGCCACCGTACCGCCGTACAGACTGCGCACCGCCTCCGGCGACAGCCGTCCCCGGCCCATAGACCGGGCCGACGCCATGCGATCCAGCACTGCACCCTGCCCGTTTTCCCGGAAATAGCGCCACAGCGCCCCCTCCGGGCAGCGTCCCGCCAGCGTCAGCGCCGCAGCGGGCAGCTCACGGCGGTAGCCGCCGGTCTCCTTCTCCACCTGTACCGTCGGGAACAGCTGCCGTATGCGCTCCACCACAAAGGACGGCAGCAGCCGCGCGCCTGTCTCGTCCCCGGCGGGCCACGTCACCGTCAGGCTCTCCGTGGGCTGGGCCAGCGCGGCGTAGATGTTCTGCAGCTCGCTGCTCAGGTCGTCGAAATCCGCGTCCGCCAGGGCGATGCCCTGCTGCTGCAGAAGCTCCCGCTCCTCGCTGTCCAGAATGCCCATGTTGGGCGACACCGTGGGCAGCACGCTGTCGTTGGCTCCCAGCAGGAACAGGTGCTTCACCGGGTGGCGGTCGTTCCGGGTCAGAGGGCTGACCTTCACCTGGTCCAGCGTAGCCGGGATGGTGGCCACGGCGTACTGGCTCAGCGTCAGCCGCAGCAGCCGCGCGAACTCCTCGCCGTCCAGCTCCGTATCGCCCAGCCGCTCCACGAACTGATCCAGCACCTGGCAGAAGATGTGCCACAGCTGGGCGTACTCCTCCGCCGACTGCACATCGCCGCTCTTTTGCAGCGCCTCCGTCCGTTGCTTCAGTATCTCCGGCGTACCCGCCAGCTCCGCAAACGTGTAAAGCACTTCCGCCTTACCCCTTGCAGTTTTATGCTCCTTCAGGCCGTCGCTCAGCTGCAAAAACAACGTCCGCACCTTACGCCGCACCCGGTTGACCTCCGATAGCTGCTCCTGCCGATGGGGCGTCATCTCCAGGCCATAGCCGTCCGGGCAGGCCGTCCAGTCCACATCCCGCAGCCACATCTGTCCCCGGATCTCCCACCGGATGGCGTAGTTCTCCAGCAGGTCGCACTCCTGCTCCGTCACGCTGGTCATGCCGGTCTTGAGACAGCGGAACACGTCCTCGTATTCAAATCCACCCGTCACCGCGTCCACGGCGGACAGCAGCAGCGTCAGCACCGGCTTATCCAAAATGTCGCTGCGGCGGCTGATATAGGCCGGGATGTCATCACGGCGGAACACCGCCTCCAGCAGCGGGCCGTATACCTCCATGTTCCGGGCCGCCACGCCCATATCACGCCAGCGCACGCCCTGCCGGGCAAGCCTCCGGAGCTGGGACGACACATACTCCACCTCGGAGAATGCCGTGTTGGCCTGATACAGCCGAATGGGCGCCTCCTTGCCGTGCCACACCTCCGTCTCGCCGAAGCAGTGACGTTCCAGATGTCCCAGCGCCGTGTCGGATGTGCCGACAAGGTGTTCCACTTCACAGTATGCGCTGTTATCCTTTGCCATTCGCTCCAGCCGGTAACGCTGGCCGATGGCGTTCTGAAACAGCTGCACCTCGTGCATATCCCCCAGCAGTGTCACTGTCAGGCTGTGCGCCTGATGCAGCACCGTGGTCAGAATATTCTCCTCCACCCGGTTGAAATAGGAAAATCCGTCCACATACACGTCCTTGCCCGCCAGATAGTCGTCCTCCGGCAGCGCATCGCACAGCTTCTGTACCCGGGAGCGCACGTCAAAGCCGCTGCCGTGCAGCCGCGCGTCATAGGCCGCAAAGACCAGCGCCGCCGAGCGCAGCTTGTCCCCGGCTGCGCCGGGAATGTCCTCCACCTGCCGCAGCAGCGTCTCCGGCCGCACCTGGTAGGCGTACAGCTCGTCCGCCAGTGCCACCAGCTGCCGCAGGAACGCGGGCCGCTGGGAGGGCCGCGCGAACACCGTCAGCCGTCCGCTGACCTCCTGCAGCGCCCGCCGCATGGTCAGCAGCTTGCCGCCAGCGTCCAGCGTCACGTCCGCCAGTCCGCCGGTGCGGCTCAGTACACGGGTGGCCAGACTGCGGAAGCTCAGCACCTCCGCATCACGGCTGGCCGTCGGCCCGCAGGCCCGGCACAGGTCCAGCTCCGCCTCGTGGGAGGCATGCTCCGGCACAAGCAGCACCTGTCCCCGTTCGCTCCGCCGCGCGGCTATCTGTTCCAGCACCCGGCGGCTCTTTCCGGCGCAGGCCCGGCCCATCAGGATATGCAGCTCCATGGGTGCATCCCCCTCTCTTGTTCTCGTTTCACGACCATAGTATACAACATCTTCCGTCCGCTTGCAAAGGATATTGCCCCACGGCGCAGAAAAAAGGACACGCCGAAGCGTGCCCTCTTCGCTATTTTCCCTGTATCAGCCAGTGATGCAGTGCGTCCCGGTTCTCCTCCGTCACCGTGATCACCCGGACGTTCGGATGCGCCGCCACCTGACGCAGAAACGCGCTCTCCGCCTGCTGCAAAACGCCGATGATGGGTGCATCCCCGTCCAGCGCCCGCAGCACCGCCTGCCGGAACGCGGCGGCCTGCTCTTCATGCGGCCCAAGCTCGTCCATCACCATCACATCGCAGCCCGCCGTATCGGCCAAAGCCCCGCAGCCCAGCTGCTCGAACCGCTGTATATCCGCACTGCCGCCGCAGCAGAACAGGAGGTTCTCCGCCGACGGCACATCCGCCGTCCCGGCCCGCAGCAGGTGGACGGAGGGCCGCTCCAGCAAGCCCTCCACCCGCTTGGTGAAGAACCCGCCGACACGCTTTCCCTCGATGGCCGCCCGCACCAGCGTGGACTTCCCCACACCCTTGCGCCCGGTGAAAAACAGATGCTCAGTGCATGGGGCAGCCATGATGCACCTCTCCGCCGGCCTCCCGAGCCGTGGCCCGCACCAGGATCATCTCGCCGGTGATGGACACGGCGATCTCCTCCGGCGTCACCGCCTTGATGGCTGTGCCGATGGGCGTATGCACCGAGGCGATGGCCGCCTCGCCGATGCCCGCCTCCCGCAGCCGCTGGTTCACGAAGGCCGTTTTCTTCCGCGAACCGATGACACCCACATAGGCGGTCGTATGCCGCAGCACCTGCACCTCCGCCTGGAAGTCGTGCTCATGACCGTTGGTCATGATGACCACATAGTCCTCCGGCCGGATGGAGACGTAGTCCTCAATGTGTGCAAAGTCGCCGCAGATCACCTCGTCCGCCTGGGGAAAGCTCTCCTTCGTGGCCAGCTCAGGCCGGTCGTCGAACACCACGGCCCGGAAGCCCACGGTGTGCAGCAGCGGCACGAGAGCCTTGGCGATGTGGCCCGCGCCGAAGATCAGCGCCCGCTCCCCCACCGGAAGCACCACGGAAAACCGGGTCCGGTCGTCGCTCTCGTCCGTGTCCGTGACGGCGGCGGTACTGCCGTCCAGGGGCAGCGTCAGATACCCCGGCACGCGGTCCTTCACCCGCTGCAGCACCTCCGCGGCCACCGCGCCCCAAGCAGCGTCACCGGCGGGAATTCGGCAGAAATACACCGTCACGTCGCCGCCGCAGACCATACCCACCTCGCCATCCTTCCGCAGGCGGAAAAAGTGGGTATAGCCCTTCCTGCCGCTTTGCAGCATCTCCCGGGCGATCTCGATGGAGCGCCCCTCCACCGCGCCGCCGCCGATGGTTCCGGCCAGCAGTCCGCTGCCGTCCACCAGCATCTGGCTGCCCCTGCCCCGGGGGGCAGAGCCGTCATCCCAGATAATGGTAGCCAGCACCGTATCCTTGTCCTTTTCCCGGGCGTAGACCAGTTGTTGGAAAATGGTGTTCATAGCACGCGCTCCTTTTCTTTGATACCGTCTTTTTTGACGCGCTTACGCGGCCATCTGCGTGTCCGCAGGCAGAGAGTTGGCCGTCAGCGCCGCGAATTGCGCCTCCGTCAGCTCACAGTGGTAAAACAGCTCAAAATACGCGCTGACCGCCTCGTACATATCATAGTCCACCGCGTCCGGGTACAGCACGGCGGCCATCCACTGCATACCCAGCAGCCGCTGGACGCTGGGCGGGAAGCCCATCCAGTTGTATGGGCCGAAGGGCACTTCGTAATAATTCCCCTCCTTGATGGCGGTGATGGTCTGCCAGTTCTCATTGGCCGCCACGGTGCTGTAAATGCTGTTCGGCGCGAACAGGATCACATCGGGATTCCAGTTCAGGATCTGCTCCATATCCACCTCGTTGCCTGTGCCCTTGCTGGACGGCTCGTCCACCACGGCCAGGTTGTTGGCCAGCATATCAATGACTTCGGCGTGGTAAGAGCCCTGGGCGATAACGTTCAAGCCCTCGTCCCCTGTGATGTAAAGTATATTCGCTTTATCCACGCTGTCCGCGATGGCCTTCACCCTGTCATAGATGGCGCGGCAGTAGTCCGCCAGGCCCTGGGCCTCGTTGGGCATGGCCAGCAGGTCGCCCAGCATGGCATACGTCTCATCCATGGTGGCCAGATAGGCGTCAATGTGGACAAATGGGATGCCGGTCTGCTCCTGCAGGGCGTCCATATCCTCCACGATGCTGCCCTTGGGCTCACCCACGTCGATGACCACATCCGGCGCAGCCGCCAGCAGCGTCTCCAGGTTCAGCTCGCCCTTGCCGCCGTACAGCTGGCCCAGCAGGGGCAGGTCCAGATACTTGGCGTCGAAGTATTCCTTCGCCGTCTCGTCCCAAGCGTTGGCCACGCCCACCACCTTGTCCGGGGCAATGGCGAACACCACCATCTGGGCCAGCGGGCCGGACACGGCCACCTTCCGCACCTCCGTGGGCACAGTGGTCTGGCGGCCGCAGGAGTCGGTTAACACCCGGGTGGCGATTTCCTGCACATCGTCCTGCACGTCATCTTGCTTGCCGTCCTGCTTCTGCCCGCAGGCAAACAGGCTCAGGCTCATCACCAGCGCCAAAATTAGCGCCAGCAGTCTTTTCACGTTGTTTTTCATGGTTTCCTCCTTATCATCTTCCCGGCTCACGCCGCGGAATACACTGCTTACTCTCCATCACCCATCTGAAAGGTGATCAGGCCGAACTCCCGGCGGCTGGGCAGCTGCCAGGGAAATTCCGGGTCGCCCGTCTCCACTAAACGCGCACGCCAGTCCCCGCTGCCGCCGTACAGCTCGAAGAACCGCCGGGCGGCCTCCAGGCTGCGGAACGGCTGGTCAAACGCAAAGGACGCAGTCCTTGTTGTAAAGCTAATCCCCTTTTCAGTCAAGATGCGGCAGGCTGTCTCATAGCTGTGCTGTCCCGGCCCGCGGCTCTTGTCGGAAAACCGGTGGCGTGCATCATTTCGCACCACCGCCAGCACCGTACCGTGGCAGCACCGCGCCGCCGCGGCCAATATCTCCTCTATGCTTCCGAAAAAGCAGAAAACCATGGCGTCGTAGGGCTTTTCCGGCCGGTGGACAAACACATCCTCACAGCAGGGATGCACGTTCTTGATATGCCGAAGCGCCAGCTCCCGCTCCAGCACCGCCAGCGCCTGACTGTCCCGTTCCACCGCCGTCACCGCGCCCACATACGGGGCGAGGGACAGGGACAGATACCCCAGCCCACAGCCCGCGTCGCAGACGCAGTCCGTCTCCCGGAGGTACGGCTGCAGCTCCGCCGCCAGCTTCCGGTGGAAATCCGTCCAGCGGCAGGCATCGTCCATATAGGCGATGCTCTCCTGTGTCCACTTAAACATGGCCGCCTCCCTTCGGCACGACCACCGGGCCGTGCGCCGTGTCCAGCAGCGCCGCGTCCACGCCGTACAGCCGGCGCAGCAGCGTCTCCGTCAGCACCTCACGGGTGTCGCCGAAGGCGGTCACCCGGCCGTCCCGCAGCGCCAGCACCCGCCGGGAGAACCGCAGCGCGTGCTGTGGATCGTGGGTAGACAGGATCACCGTATAGCCCTGCCCCGCCAGTTCACTGACCCGCTGCAGAACCCGCAGCTGGTTTCCGTAGTCCAGCGAAGACGTTGGCTCGTCCATCAGCAGCACGTCCGACCGCTGACACAGCGCCCGGGCGATAAGCACCAGCTGCTGCTCGCCGCCGGACAGCGTGGCGAAATTCCGCCGGGCGAGGTGTGCCACGCCCACCTGCTCCAGCGCCTCCATGGCCCGCTTCTCCTGCTCCGCCGAGGGAGAGCGGAACGGCGACAGCTCCCGGGTCAGGCCCATCAGCGCCGTGTCCAGCACCGAATAGCCGAAGGTAGGCCGGTGTATCTGGGGGATGTAGGCGATGCGGGCCGCCAGCTCCCGCCGGGACAGGCCGCGCACCTCCCGGCCATCCAACTCGATCGAACCGGAATAGCCGTCGATGCCGCCCAGCAGGCAGCGGAACAGCGTGCTTTTCCCCGCGCCGTTCGGCCCGAGAACGGAGAGGAGCTCCCCCTTCTCCGCTGCAAAGGACACGCCCTCCAGCACCGGCACACCCCTGATATAGCCGTAGGATAGGTCGTTCACCGTCAGTGTCATGCCCGCTCGCCCCCCTTTATCATCAGATAGAGAAAGAATGGCGCGCCCACAAAGGCGGTCAGGATACCGATGGGGATCTCCACCGCCGTGAGACACCGGGCCATATTATCCACCAGCAGCAGAAACGTCGCACCGAACAGCATGGACATAGGCAGCAGCCAGCGGCAGTCATTGCCCACTATACGGCGGCTGAGATGGGGAATGACCAGCCCCACCCAGCCGATCATGCCGGATACGGACACCGCCGACGCCGTCAGCACCGTGGCGGACAGGATCACCGCCAGCCGCAGCCGGTCGGTATGGACGCCCATGGCCCGGGCCTCGTCGGCGGACAGCGTCAGCAGGTTCATCCGCCAGCGCAGGAGCAGCAGCGGGAGCAGCCCCACCGCCATACACACGGCGGCGAAGCCCACCTTTTTCATCCGCGTGCCGGACAGGCTGCCCATGAGCCAGTAGGTGATTTGGGGCAGCTGATTGGTGGGGTCGGCCACCAGCTTGATATAGGACGTCCCTGCGGTGAACAGTGATCCCACCATGATACCCGCCAGCAGCAGGTTCACCACCCGGCTGCCCCGGGTACGGCTGCCCACAAGATACACCAGCGCCACGGACAGCAGACTGGCGCAGAAGGCGTACACCGTGACCGTCACGCTGCTCTGCCCCGTCAGGATGGCCAGCGCCGCGCCAAAGCACGCGCCGGAGGACGCGCCTAAAATATCCGGCGCGGCCATAGGGTTCTGAAACACCGTCTGATACGACGCCCCCGCCGCCGACAGCGCACAACCAACCAGGCAGGCCAGCAGGATGCGGGGCAGCCGCACGTTGCACACGGCGATGGCCATGTTGTCCGTCCACGTCTGGGTCACCGGCAACAGCCGGGACAGCAGGATGCGCACCACCTCCGGCAGCGGCACATCATACCGTCCCCAGATAAAGGAGAGCAGAAACAGCGCCAGCAGCACCGCCGCCATCATAGCCACCCGGCCCGTCGGCCGTCTCTTTTGCAGTTCCACCGGCATACGCCCCCTTTCCAAAATTTCGCTCTTCATTTTACAGGATAACGCTCTCCACCGCAAGTCCACTTGTTCCGTATTGTCGAATAATTTTTCTGTAATATAAAATCCTTCTATGTTGGAGTTTTCCTCTTGCAATCAGCGCTTCAAAGCGTTAAAATACCACATAAATTCGAAACGAGGAGAAAACGCCATGTATTATCAGGTGTCCAAAGAGTTTTTTGAAAAGCTGCCCAATGCCTGCTTCGGCGCGGTCGCCGTCCGCGGGCTGGACAACACCCACGACATCCCAGAGCTGGAGCAGATGCTGGCCGAGAATGTCACCGCCTGTGAAGCGTACTTTACAGGCAAGAAGCCCAAGGAAACGGAGGACATCCTGCCCTACCGCCAGGCGTTCACCTCTTTAGGTATCAATCCCAACAAGTTCCTCTGCTCCATCGAAGCGCTGCTGACCCGCATCGCCAAGGGCAAGGGCTTCCCCCACATCAACGCCGCCGTGGACCTGGGCAATGCCGTGTCCATCAAGCACCGCCTGCCCATGGGCGCACACGACCTGGACACCATCGACGAGGGGCTGGACGTGCGGCTGGCCCGGGAGGGCGACACCTTCATCCCCTTCGGCAGCACCGAGGAGGAGACCCCCGACGTGGGTGAGGCCGTCTACGCCTCCGGCAGCGAGATCCGCACCCGCCGCTGGACGTGGCGTCAGTCGGAGCGCGGCAAGATCACCGAGGCGACGAGGGCCATCCTCTTCCCCATCGACGGCTTCTCTGACGTGAACGCCGGCGAGGTCCAGGCCGCCGCCGATGAGCTGGTGGCACTGCTGCACAAGTATTTCGGCGACAGCATCGAGATCGAGACCGGCACGGTGACGAAGGATCACCCCCGCTTCGACTTCTTCCTGTAAGCGCAAAAAAGAACCGCCGGGGGCGGTTCTTTTTCATGTCAGCTTTCCTTCTTCGTCAGCATCCGCACCGCGTAGCGCAGGAACATCTTCACCGCCGGCGAGGTGTCCGTCCGGGAGTGCAGCGCTGCGCCCAGTGTGATACTGGCCGGCGGGTCGATGGGAATCATGGCGATGTCGCACACCCGCTTCTGGGTGATGAGCCGATTCATCACGCTGACGCCCAGCCCCTGCTCCACCATGGACATGGCGGAAAAGTTCTCCAAGGTCGTGTAGCAGATATTCGGCTCGATATGGCCGCGGGCAAACAGCGCCTCCACATCGTCGTCGCAGCCCAGCGCCGGCATGATGAAACGATCCTTGGCGCAGTTCTCCAGCGGATAGGCCTCCGCCTTCGCCAGCGGGTGATCCCACGGCAGCAGCGCCAGCATGGGATCGTCCGCCAGCGGTATCCAGTCGTAGGGCATATTCTCCTGATAGCTCAGAAAGCCGATGTCCGCCACCCGCTCATCCAGCCACTGGGACACCTCCTGCCAGATGCCCTCCATCAGCTTGATCTTCACGTTAGGGTAATCCCGCTGAAATTCCCGTATCACCGCCGGCAGCCAGTGTGTGGCGATACTGGAATAGGCCGCGATGCTGACGCTGCCGATCAGCAGCCCGTTCATCCCTGCCGACAGCTCGAAGATGCGATCCTCCTGCCGCAGGAACTCCCGCACCACCGGCAGCAGCAGCTCCCCGTTGGCCGTCAGCGCCACGCCCTTCGTGTTGCGGCTGAACAGAGAAAACCCCACCTCCTTCTCCAGCGCCGATACCAGCTGGTTCACGCCGGAGGGCGTATACCGCAGCGCCTCCGCCGCCCGGGAAAAGCTCCCCGTCTCCGCCGCTGCCAAAAAGGCCCTGCACCGTGCCGTTTCCATACCCGCCACCTCCAGGATTTTCTATTAGTACCACTAACATCCATTATAACAAAGTACAGCTTTACTTTTCTCGTTATTTATTCTACTATACAGACAACAAGAGCACAAGCCCCCAAAACAAAGAAAATCCAACCATATCACATACAACTTTTTTAAGGAGGACATTATCATGAAAAACATCTCTATTCAGGTCGTCATCGCCATCGTTTCCCTGGTCCTGGTCGTCGCTTCCACTTTCCTGATGACCGCCGCCGACGTTGAGATCCGCGTTCTCGCCAACTATCTGACCCTGGGCTGGGCCGCGGTGTTCACCGTCTCCGCTACCCGCGCGCTGCTGCTGGAGCGTGACCATGAGGTGCGCGCGAACCGCAAGTCTCACGCCGCCGCCTGATCGGCACAGACAACAGAATTGAACAACAAAACAGGCGGCACTCAGCTTCGGTTGGGTGCCGCCTGTTTCGCTGCGTCTCAGCGGAGGGGAACCATAAAGCGAGGATACCTTTGAAAACCGATCCTCGCTGTGTTATAATACGGTGTACGTACATACAAAAAGACGTTGAAGGAGCTGCAGTCATGAACATCCAACATCTTTCCTCCCAATACACCGTCCGTGACTTGCTGCCGGCAGATGCAGAGGCGATCTATGAGGTTCTGAAGGCCAATACTCTTTTCTACAAGTACCATCCGCCGATGGTAACTGTCGAAGGCATTATGGAGGACATGAAGGCGCTCCCTCCCCGCAAGGGCTATGAGGACAAGCATTATATCGGCTTTTTCCGGGGAGACATTTTGACCGCGGTCATGGACTTAATCGAGCATTATCCGCAGCCCGGAACTGCGTTATTAGGTTTCTTTGCGATGAACGCCAAGCTGCAGGGGCAAGGCATCGGAACAACGATCATCTCCGACAGTCTTTCCTATTTGGCGCAGCTGGGCTTTGAGAAGGTCCGCCTGGGCATCGACAAAGGAAATCCGCAGAGCAAAGCCTTTTGGCTGAAAAATGGCTTTACTCTTACCCGGGAGGAATACGAAGGTGAAAGCTCCACACTCCTGCCAATGGAAAGAATGCTGTAAAGACGAAACAGGCATGACCGAGGTCATGCCTGTTCCAAAAATCTGAATTTTGCCGTCTTACCGTCAGAGCCGCTTCATAGGCGGTTCTTTTTTTGCGTCAATTCGTCTTGCTGGCGGTATCGTCAGTGCCGGACTTCTCCGGGGCCGTCCCTATGATGCGGTCCGGCGTCACACCGGCCTGCTCCGCCTCCTCCTTTGTCATTACCACCGGCTCGGCAGAATCCTCCACCAGCTTGGCCATGATCCAGTAGCGGTGATTGTCGTCGCCATTCTTGCAGGTCGCCAGAATGATGACCTTATCCCCTGCCACCGGCAGGTTGTCCTTGTCCACGTTCACGCAGCCCTCGGCGCTGTAAAACGCGTTCAGCTCGCTGCCGCTGCTGTAGTTGGGATTATCCGCCGCCTTGGCCAGCGCCTGGAAGAAGTCGTTGAACACCTTCTCGTCGCTGAAATCGTGGTAATACAGCACATGGCTGGTATCGTACGGCACACCGGCGAAAATACGGTAGGTCAGCTGCCGTCCCGGCTGATAGATGTAGATGACCGCGTCGTCGTCGAACTTCAACGTCTCGGCGTAGCTCTGCAGGCCGCCGAACATGGTCCGGTTGGCCATGTTGTGGCCGTAGATCACCGTCACCGGATCGCTGAAATCGGTCTTATTGTAGGCTCTTTCCGTATACAGCGTACCGGACTTGGCATCCTTGCCATCCAGATCACGGTACAGATAATACCCGTCGTCGCTGGGATGCTGGGCGATAAAATATCCCATCTCCTCGCTGATGGTGCAGCGTGTTGCACCGGGGATGCGGATGCAGGCGTACACGTTCGGCCACTTTTTCTGCGCCGCCGAAAAGTCCACTGGCACCTCCACCGGCTTGGGCGTCACGATGACCTCCCCGTCCTTTGGGTCTTCCGGCGCGGGCTTGTCATCGTTGCCCTTCTTCCCGCACCCCGCCAGTACGGCGGAAGCCAGCGTCAGGACCGCCAAAAGCAGCGCCATGCGGCGCAGAAGCTGCGGTTTGATCTTCATTATTTCTCCTTTCCAACGGCTCTTCCCTGTCAGAAGCGCCGCTGCGGCGTCGCCGCCGCTTCGCAAGATGCTTTTGGTATGATACCATACGCCGCCCCCGTTTGCAACCTCTTTTTCCCTTCGTTTGCGCTTCGTGGCGCTTCACGGCTCACCAGCCGGCCGTGCGGCCATAGCTGTCAAACAGCGCCTCAAACCGCTTTCGCTGTGCCGGTGTCATGCGCTGGGCATACTGCTGCAGAAGCGCCCGGGCCGTGTCCTCCCGGCCGCTTTTGAGATAGTTCCCCACGGCCCGCTGCAAGCTGTCCGCCGCCGTACTGCTCAGGCTCTCCTTCCCTGCGTCCGCCTCATAGCCGCTGTCCTCTATCTTCGCACCGGCGGCGCTGAGCTTCCGCTCCTGTTCCGCCTTGTCCGCATAGTGCTTCAGCATAGCCTGGTACGCCTTCTCGTCCTGTGCCGACACATCCTCGTAGGATGACTGCGCCTCCGACAGTGCCTTCTGCCACTGGGCCACCGTGTCCTGCCATCGGTCGTAGCCCGCTTTTTCCTGCTGGTTCAGCATATTGTAGCGATCCGTCAGCGCCTGTCCCTCCTGCCTGTACTCCGCCAGTGCCGCCTGCCGCAGCTCCGGCACCAGGGCCGCCAGCTCCCCCAGATAACGGTCATAGGCCTGCTGCCCCACCGCCTGGGCATAGCTTGAGCCGTACCCGCCGGTCAGTGATGCCGCCTGCCCCATGGTGTCCTCCATGGCCGCCGCGCCCTGGGCCGCATACAGCCTAGCGTAGCGCCGGTACGCCTCGTCCTCCTCCGGGTCGTAGGAGAATGCCTCCCGCCCCTCGATTTGGTCATACAGCGCCTGGAGCTGATCCTCGAAACCGGAATCGTACTCACCCGGCTGCATGGCCGCCACACTGTCCCGATAGGCCCGTGCCGCCGCCACATCCTCCGACGGCTGATAGCCCTTCTCCAGCTCCGCCAGTCTGCGCGCCGTGCTCTCCGTCACCCGGGCCTCCGGTCTGGCCGCCTCTTCCGCCGCAGCGGCGGCGGCCTGCTGCTCCGCCGCCGTCGGTGCGGACAGCAGACTGCCCCACGTCTCGTCACCCGCGATGCCGTCCACCATCGTCAGCCTGTTCTTTTTCTGATAGTCCCGTACCGCCGCCTTCGTTTTCTTGCCGAAAACACCGTCCTCGTCCAGCTGATACCCCCGCTTGTTCAGCTCGCTCTGCAGCTGCTTCACCGCGCTGCCCTGGGAGCCGTAGGCCACCATGGTATAAGTCGATGCCATCTCTTCTTCCTCCCTTTCCTCATGTCACACGCCGCCAGGCGTACACACCGCTGAGTCCCGCCTGCACCTGCTGCCACGTCCCCGGCAGCTCCGGCGCGTCCGCCGTGGCCGTCAGGCGCACACTCCCCACCGGGAACAGCTTTTCCTCCACCGCCACGCCGTTCAGCTTCAGACTGCCGGACACCGCCACATCGCCGTAAAACGATGCCGGCCACGCGCACTCCAGTCCGTCCTTCTCCGCGTATTTCCCCAGCGCCAGTCCCGTGCCGCCGCTGCGCAGATGCACCGTCACCTGCTTCGTGGCTGATGTATACCGCACCGTCCGCACCGTACCCACCGTATCCTCGGCACTCAGCTCGATCTCATAGGCGCAGGATTCGTCCATATTGCCGCCCGTAATGACCTCTGCGCCGTTCTCTATGGGTATCCCGCCGCTCCACACGCCGCCGCCCATAGGCCGGTACTGCACCCGCACCGTCACCTCGTTCTGTCCTGCCAGCGGTGAGCAGGTGGCCGCACATTTCAGCTTGAAGAATTTTCCGTCGTCCCGGGCCTCTCCAAGCTCGTTGCACCGCACCGCCATAGAGGACGTGATCACCGGAGGGCTGTACTCATACACCCGTATGGCCGTCCCGCTGACGGAGATCGATCTGCCACGGCTGTCCGTCACCGTAGCCTGCGGTGTCTGCACGCCGCTGCCGCTCACCGGCCCGACTGTCCCCGATGCGCCGTCCTTCGTCTCCCCCGCAAACCGGAACTGGCTGCTCTGCAGCGATGCGCCGCCCTTCATCGTGGCGGAGATGCTGTACTGCACCCGGCTCATCCCCTGCACGCACAGCCCCCAGCCCTGCAATACCGCGTTGTCATTCAACACTGTGGCCGTCACCGCCGCCTCCGGCCGCACGCTGTCCGGCACATACAGCGTAAACGCGGCGCTGACGCTGCCGATATACGACCCGCCGCTGTATACCCTGGCGGTCATCGTGCCGCTGCCCGACGTAGCGTTGGGTATACGCGTCATCAGCCCCGTCGGCACGGTCCATTGGTACACCGCCCGGTCCGCGCTGCTGCTCACCGCCTGTATCGCCGCCTCCTCCGGCGTACCGGTCACCCCGGCAAATGTGTAGGAGAACGCACAGCTGTACCCATATCCCGGTCTGGTCATGGTCAGTGTCAGCGGCTGTCCCATGGCAGCGCTGCCCGCCGTCAACGAGAAGTCCCCTATGTCCTCCACCCGCTCCACCGGCAGCACATAACTGTAGCTGTCGTCGCGGGTCGAGCCTGAGCCGCTGTAAAGCCGTATGGTCAGCGGCACATAGCCGCCGGGATCTGTCACCGTCACCCAGCCGCTGTCATAGGTGATCGCCTCGCTCCACCGGTTGGGCGACGCCGCCTTCATGGTGTAGCCGCCAGTCACGCCGCTGCCGTCCACATACACCGACAGATAGATGGGATACCCGAAATAGGCCGCCCCCGTCAGCGGGTCGATGGTCACCCGGATGCGGTACTGCATACTGCTGCCGGACCGCTGGCCCTCATAGGCAAAGCTGACGCCGATCAGCGGCGTACCGCCCCATTGAATGCTGTCCAGTGTGGTATAGCTCATTCTCTCACTCTCCTATCCATCGGAACACCAGCCCGTCCTCCGCCGTTCCGATGCTCCATTGTCCAATGCCGATACCTCCCAGCACCGTAATGCTGGTGATATACAGCCGGTTGTTGGACACATAGGCCACCTCCGTGGCGTCCTGCCAGAATGACAGCCGCGTGGCGGTGAACACCGCCCGGAAGTTGCTCTGGTCCACCACCTTCTCGCCGTCCACCTCCCGGCACGTCAGGCCCTGGCCCACCGCCACACCGTACACCGGCACAGCGCCCTCGTAATACACGATGCCCGTCCGGATATACCCCTCCGTGTCCACCTTGTAGTGGGAAAACGCCGCGTCCACCGCCTCCACATTGGTTTTCAGGTCGGACACAAAGCTGTAATACTGGGTCAGCGCCTCCGGGTTGGCCTCCAGATAAGCGCTGAGCGTGGCGATATACTGTCCGAAGTCCGATGCCGCCACATAGTTCTCCTTCAGCTGCGCCGTCAGCTCCTGTGTGGTCTTTTCCACCCGGGCCGCCGTCTTGATGATCATGCTCCGCAGCGTCTCGTACTGCTCATCCGCCTTCTCTCTCCCGCTGCTCCCCGTCCGTCCGGCTGCCTGACGGGCAGCGGAGGCGAACCCCGTACCTCCGCCGCCCATTCCCTCCAGCTGCCCCAATGCCAGGTTCAGCTGCTGCGCCATCTGCAGAAGATACGCATACTGCTGCGTCACCTGCTCCTGCAAACTGCCCTCCGGCGCTGCGGGCATAGCCAACACGCTCACGGCCCATCACTTCCCTTCTCATACACCGCCGACGCGCTGTAAAGGCGGCAGCCTCCGCTGCCCGCCAGCTTCAGCCGCAGATGGCCGCAGCGCCGCGGCCTTACCTGCATCACATAGCCGCCCGTGCGCCCGTCCCCGGTTACGCTGCCCGCCTTTTCCCAGCCGCTGCCGCCGTCATAGCACACATACGCCGTCGCCGACGCGCCGCTCGCCAGCTCCAGCCGCAGCTGCAAGCGCTCCAGATACTTATGCTCCGGCGTATACAGGCCCAGATCTCCCGTCTCCGCGCTCCAGTCCACCTGCGCCTCCTTCGTGCCGTATGTCCCGCTGGTGTCCAGCAGCGTTCCATCCCGGCACAGCAGCATCATCGCCCCGCCGTACCGCGACAGCGCCACCACCTCCTTGTCGTCCTCCCTGTGCCACAGCTTTCGCGCCGTGTCGTACACCAGCAGCTCCCACGCTCCGGCGCTGCTGCGTGCCGCCAGCCAGTATCTGCCGCTCTCTCCGCCGCCGACGCCGCCCGCATACCGCTTCTCGCCCAGCTGCCGGGACACGCACACCGGCACGCTGCCGTCAAAGGCGTACACGCCGTCCATTCCCAAATAATACACCACGCCGTCCGCCACGGCCACCGTGCCGCCCGCGCCCTTCTTCACGCCGTTGCACGCCATGGTCACGATCTGATGTCCACCGCCGGCGGCAGGATACACCCGCTCCATGCAGTTCTCCTTGAAGAACACCACGCCGCCCTGACACGCTGCCGCGCCGGTAAACGGCCCGTCCGAGCCTCTGGCCGCTGCATAGCTGTCGGTGCTCAGCCCCGCGAAGCTGTTCCAGTTCCGGAAGTCCCCCAGCTTACAGGCGTAGATCTCGTTCACCGCCTCGCCGCCCACGATGCCGTACTTACAGCCCCACAGGCGGTTTCCCTGCTCCACCACAAAGTCCATGTCCGGCACGGTCCGCATCACCGTCACCACGGCGGTCTGGCTGCCCAGCGTCCGGCACAGCGCCGGCACAACGATCCAGTTGTCGCCCACCGCCTGCAATACGTGCAGCCCGTTCAGCTCCGACGATCCGCATCCGGACAGCGTCACGCCGTCCCCGGCGGAAAACCCCGTGCCGATGTTGGCCGCGCTGATCCTGGTGCATACCCCCTCCAGCTCCAGCCACGCGCTGCCGTCATACCGCCGCATCACACAGGCGGGTCGGCTGGTGTCCAGCCACAGATCCCCCGTCTCCGGCTCACCCGGCGCATACGTCCTCACCGTATAATCCCCCAGCGCCGTGCCGCTCTCGTCACACAGCGCAAACGTCACCTCTCCGCTGGTCTGCCGCGTGTTCTCCAGCCTGCCCCAGTCGGAAAGATCCTGGGTGTTGATATACACCTTGTCCGGCCATACCAGCAGATACGCCCCCATGCACACCAGCCGCTTGTCGCCGTCGGACAGCACCGGCGCTGTTTTCGCCCCGTTGATATACAGCCCCGTGCCGTCCACCCATACCAACGCCTCCCGCCCCAGAAAGGCGTGGGGCTTCGTCAGCTCCGCCATCACGCTGCGCCTGGGCCGCACCTCCAGCGCCGGATAGCCGCCGCTCCACAGGTTCTTCATCTCCCGCAGACAGCCCGCGCCGCTGCCGGGCCGCCGATCCAGTCCCGCAAACTGCTCCACCGCCCTGCGCTGGCGGCTTTGGGCCTTCAGCTTCGGAAAAAACATCCCCCTGCACCTCCTAACACAGCCGCAGCGCCTTTGCCTGCCCCTCCGGCATCTCCCGGCGGCAGCAGTAATCCCGATAGGTGAGAAACCCGTTGTTCCACAGGCTCACCGCGTTGTTGTACCGCGCCGTCTCCCCGTTGGCATAGTGTATCTGCGCCTCCACATAGTACCGATACATCTCGTCGTAGGGTGTCTCCGCCGTCAGCTCCGTCTCCTTCGCCATCTCCGGCAGTGCGCCCTCCGCACCCCGGATCTCCCGCAGCACGAACCCCTCTGCCTGGGCCAGCCACCGCAGCTTCTCCGCCTCGGTGTATCCGTTGGGCAGCAGCGCGTCCACCCGCGCCAGCACCTCCTTGGCCTTCGCCATACCGGCCACCTCAGGAGGCCCGCTCGTCCACGTAGCGGCGCGCCGCCTCGGCCATCATGCGGCCGTTCTCCAGCACCTCCGCCACATAGTCCGGCACGCTGACCTCCACGCCCCGCATGATCTTCCAGCTCCGCCCGTTGACGGACACGATCACGAAGTTCTCCTCGTTCTTTCTGCCGCGAGGCAGCAGGATCTTCACCATTTTCTCCTTCATAGCACCCTTCTCCTTTCGTATCGTCCTGTTCTTCCCGGCCCGGGCATTCCCCGCAGGGGGAGCGCCCGGGCCCTTCCTCAGTTGGCCTTGTCCTCGCCGGAATAGCTGGAGCCGCACTCCACGCGCACCATGTACTCATCGTACAGGATGGCCGCCGCGTGCACGCCCTTCCAGCCCACGCTGGAGCGCTGATCCAGAGGATCAGCCGTACCGGAGCTGCCGCGGGGCTTCACGATGACCTCCGTACCCTCGCTCAGATCCACCACGCCGTAAGCGCCCTTGCCGATGAACAGGCAGCCATACACGGCGCAGCCGTCCTTGCCGCCCTCTGCAGGCTGGATCACAGCGTTGTCGGACACGGTCACCTTGGTGTCCAGCACCAGCTTGCCGGCGGTGTTGCTCACCACCTTGGCGCGGGTGCTGCCCACCTTCACATAGCGGCCCGCCAGCGCACCGGCCGCCACTGTGCCGCCGTCAAAGGTCACATCGGTGTCGTCCATCACCGCGCCGTTTACCAGCAGCGTGCGGCTGTCCTTGGCCAGATCCGTGCCGCGGTAGATCTTCGCCTCCGTGGTCTCCACAAAGCGCACGCCGTGCAGCTCGCCGATCTCGCCGGAGAACAGCTCCGTGGCGGCGGCGTACTGGTGGGCGGCGATCCACGCCTCGTCCTGACGCAGATCAAAGGCCACGCTGGGGTGGATGATGCACACATACTTGCCGTCAAAGGTAGGCGCGTTCATCTTCTTCAGCTGGGTGGCGGCCTTGGCCACCAGCTCGCTGGTCATCTTGCAGCTGCTGTCCAGCTCGGCGCGGCTGGTCACCTCTGTCTTCGTGCCGTCCGTGCCGATCTTGGGTGCATAGATGACCTGATTGCCCTGCTGGATCTCGTTGCGGGTCACCGTGTCCAGCGTCAGGCCCATGTTCGCGCCATGACGGTCGGTGATCTCCAGCACCACGTCATCGATGGCCGTCAGATCCAGCATATCGGACACGGTGGTGCTGTCGCCGTACTGGGCCAGCTCCTTGGTGATGTAGCTGACGGAGATACC
>USGS01000002.1 GCA_900554275.1 uncultured Eubacteriales bacterium | reverse complement strand
GGCGTAGCTCATCTGGTAGAGCGCGACCTTGCCAAGGTCGAGGTAGCGAGTTCGAGCCTCGTCGCCCGCTCCAAAAAAGAAAGACACCCACATGGGTGTCTTTCTTTTTTGGAGCAGCACTTTTGCTACGCAAAAGTGGTTGCCTGCGGGCGGGTGATTGAACGCGAGTGGGGGGAACCTGTCAAAGGTTTCCCCCTCACACCTCATTCGGGCCGCTTTACTATTTCATGCCCGCTTGCAAAAATACGCGCGGCACACTATAATATGGAGTATATGATCATGCAGCCGGAGCAGCCATGTTCCCGGCAGAAATCTGTGAGGGTATATCCGAATGGAGCAAGGAGGACAAAACATGACAAGAGCTTATGAGCGGCTGCTGCGGTACGCGGCCATCGACACAGGCAGCGACGAGACATCCGAGGTAACGCCGTCCTCGCCGGGGCAGATCGTGCTGGCGGACAAGCTGGCGGAGGAGCTCCGCGAATTGGGCGTGTCGGACGTCTACGTAGACGAGCACGCCTATGTCTACGGCAAGATCCCCGCCTCCTCTGGGTATGAGACCCGCTGCCGCGTGGGATTTATCGCCCATCTGGACACCAGCACGGACGCCTGCCACGGCGCGGCCAAGCCCCAGGTCATCGAAAGCTATGACGGCGGCAGCATCCCCCTGGGCAGCAGCGGCCTGCAGCTCACGCCGGAGAGCTTCCCCCATCTGACCACCCTGAAGGGCAAGACCCTGATCACCACCGACGGCACAACGGTGCTGGGCGCGGACGACAAGGCGGGCGTTGCGGAGATCATGACCATGTGCCAGCGGGTTCTTGCCGGAGACACGCCCCACGGCGCGATCTGCGTCTGCTTCACGCCGGACGAGGAGATCGGCCACGGCGCGGCCCTGCTGGACCTGGATCGCTTCGGCGCGGAGCTGGCCTACACCGTGGACGGCTCTGCACCCAACGAGATCGAGTACGAGACCTTTCATGCCGCCCGGGCCAAATGGCAGATCCGCGGTGTGTCCGTCCATCCGGGAGAGGGCAAGGACACCATGATCAACGCCGCGCTGGTGGCGGCAGAGATCAACGGTATGCTGCCGCAAAGCGAGACGCCTCGCGACACGGAGGGCCGCCAGGGCTTTTACCACCTGCTGCAGATAGAGGGCACAGTAGCCTCCGCCGCGCTGGACTATATCATCCGCGACCACGACGCCGACCGTTTTGTCCAGCGCAAGCAGCGCATGGCGGACATCGAAGCGGCCATCAACGCCAAATACGGCGCAGGGACAGCCGCGCTGACGGTACAGGATCAATACCGCAACATGGCGGAGGTCATCCAGCAGTACCCCCAGGTACTGTCCAACGCCCGGAAGGCCATCCAGAGCGCAGGCTGCGTCCCCGTCTCCAACCCCGTTCGCGGCGGCACGGACGGCGCACAGCTGTCCTTCCGCGGACTGCCGTGCCCCAATCTGGGCACCGGCGGCTACGCCTTCCACGGCCCGTATGAGTACGCGGTGGCGGAGGAAATGGACCTTGTGGTGGATATTCTGACAGGCATCGTGAAAGCATACAGCGAAGATATATGATATGTAAATAAAATATCTGCGCAAAGAATATGAGCGTCCCGGCATTTCTGCCGGGACGCTCTTCTTTTTTACACTCCGCAGTATGCTCCCTCCGTCACCGCTGCAGCGGCCCGCTTCGGGCCACGCCGGTGGAACTCCGCACCACCAGCGACGGCTGGCACTTCACCTGAAACCGCGCGGCGGCGGAGGACACCTGATTGTCCTCCAGCATCCGTGTCCGGTTCAGCAGCGTCGTCAGCGCCGACTGGGCCAGAATGTCCGTGTGAT
This sequence comes from uncultured Eubacteriales bacterium, assembly GCA_900554275.1. Classification (GTDB taxonomy): domain Bacteria; phylum Bacillota; class Clostridia; order Oscillospirales; family Oscillospiraceae; genus Vescimonas. The sequence goes on along the minus strand of USGS01000002.1, from coordinate 69,088 downwards.
GCTCGATGGAGGTCAGCGACACCCGGGACATACCGGAGAACAGCAGATTATCCGACCCGATGACGGAAAAATCCTCCGGGATACGGTAGCCCTTGGCGATCAGCGCGTCCATAACACCGTAGGCCATCAGGTCGTTGACGCAGATCAGCCCGGTGATGTCGTTCTGAAATATCTTCTTATTCTGGGCCATGGAATAGCCCACATGGTAGTGGAACGCCGTCTCCTCCAGATACCCACTGCGGGCGCTGTTGCTGGTCAGCATCAGCAGGTGATCCTGGCTGAGCACCGGCGTGATCTTGGACAGCGCCCCCGCCACGCGCTCGGCCCGGGGCGTGTTGGACCGGTCCGACGAATGGGTCAGGATGGCGATATTGGTGTGGCCCAGCTGCAATAGGTGCTCCGCCGCCAACGCACCGGCCTCAAAGTTGTTCAGCTCCACGATGTCGCCCTGCCTGCTGCGCCGGTCGCACACGGTCACGATGGGGATCTGCGTGCCGCGGGTCACATACAGCTCCTGGTTGTCCGGCGGATAGAGAAACACCACGCCCATATAGTGGCGCTTGATGGCCGTGGACAGATAGGCGCTCTCCAGCGCCGGATCGTGGTACGTACACGCGGCGGTCACCCGGATATTGTGCTTGGCCGCGAACCGGTCCATCTCCTGGATGATGGCGGTGTAAAAGGGGTTGGTCAGCTGGGTGGCGATGACCAGCACCGTGTCGCCGGCGGGCGTGACCGCGCCGCGAAAATTATACTGCAGCGCTGCCGCCGCGGCCAGCACATTCTCCACGGTGGTATGGGGAAAACCGGAGGATTTGCCATTGAGGATCATGGACACCGTGGACTGGGACACCCCGGCGACCTTCGCAACGTCCTGCATCGTCGTTCCTTTTCTGCGCATAGCCCCTCCTATTGTGTGACAGAATTGCCGTTTTCCCGGTCATCCGTGTCTCTTAGGCCGAAAAATCGGCTGTCCGGCATAACAGCCCGCTTTGATATTGTACCACAAAACACAGGTTCGGTAAAGCATTCATTTTATAATCAGGAAAATCTCTCAGCAATAAAAAACTTCTCAAATATTTTACTAATATTTTGCACGCGGACCGTTTGCATATTTTCCACAAATCCCCTGCCCGCTCCTTGTGCAAATCACCTATTCGTCAAAATAATGACGAGAATTTCCGCGATATATGTGAAAATTATATTGACTTCCCCCACAAAATGCGGTACACTCACCTTGCATCAAGACATCTCATTCATTGAAATTTTCCATAATTTATTAGTAATATTATAACCGATGAGGAGGCGCAGATGGCGAAGATATATCTGGTGCGGCACTGTGAAGCGGAGGGCAACGTGACCCGCCGTATGCAGGCCAACGCCGAGGCGCTTGTCACCGCCCGGGGCTACGCGCAGTGCGAATGCTTGCGCCGCCGTTTCGAGGGCGTGCATATCGATGCCGTCTACAGCAGCGACGCCTTCCGCGCCATCCAAACGGCCCTGCCGCTGGCAGAGGAGCGCGGCCTGCGCCTGCGGGTCAGCCTGGCTCTGCGGGAGATTGCCGCCGGTGTCTGGGAGGACACCGCCTGGGGCAACATCATGGCGGAATACCCCGAGGCCTACCGCCGCTGGCGGCAAACGCCCTGGGATCTGGCCACCCCCGGCTGCAGCAGCTTTCAGGAGGTAGGCGAGCGTCTGCTCTGCGGTCTGCGGGCCATCGCCCGTGAGATCGGACCGGACGGCGTGGCCGTGGCCGCCTCCCACTCCTGCGCCATCAAGGCCGCCCAGTGCCTGATGCTGCAAAAGCCCATGACCGAGATGAAGGAGATGGGCCACGGCGAGAACACCTCCGTCTCCCTTCTGCATTTCGGCGCGGACGGCACGATCCGGGTGGCGTACCGGAACGACGTGTCCCACCTGCCCCCGGAGCTGCGTCAGGAGCATATCGGTGTCCCCCCTGCGGACTTCAATGTGGCGGTGTACCCCGCCCGCCTGCCGGAGCAGGCGGATGTGCTGCTGGAGCTGGCCTCCCAGGAGGCCGCACAGCGGGGCGTCGCCTTCGACGGTCCTCAGTGGCTGCGGGAGACGGAAGCGCTGCTTCGGCAGCACCCGGACTTTCTCGCCATCGGCTATCTCCACGGCAGGCCCTGCGGCTTTGTCCGCATGGAGCTGGAGGACAGCCTGCCGGCTGGCTGTGCCCTGATCCGTCAGATCTATGTCATCCCCGAGCTGCAGGAGCGCGGCTTCTGCGAGCAGCTGTACGGCTACGCGGTACACCAGCTCCGCTACACCCGGATCGTAGACACTGCCCTGCTTCCCGCCCACGGCTCACCGGACGTGGAGCGTCTCGCATCACGTTTTGGCTATACGGCTGCGGAGGGCTGCGGCGCATACCGTTCCCTGTACCTGTTCACGCCGCCCTGCCCCTACCCGCTGCTGTTTTAAGGAGGTAATGCCCGAATGAAGCCTGTATACCTGTCCTCGTTCTGCGTGCGGTTTGAGGACTACGACCTTCTTGAGTCCCTGTGCCGGGGCGTCTCCCCCTATGTGGCCGGCGTGGAGCTGGGGACGAGCTGGGACAAGCTGCCGGACTTCAATGAGCGGCTGGACCGCCAGATCCCCCGCTTCCAGCAGTACCCGGTGACGATCCACGCCCCGTTTGTAGAGATCAGCGGTGCGCCGGACAGCGAGGAGCGCCGGATCATGGACGCGGCCTTCGACCGTGCCTTCCGCTGGTATCATGAGTTCCACGCCACCTCCATGGTGATGCACACCCACGAAAAGGCCGTTGACCCCGCCCAGGCGGAGGCCATGCGGGCGAACGCCCGGCTGGCCATTCTGTCCGTGGCGGAGCGGGCCGCCCGGGAGGGCGTCCGCCTGACGGTGGAAAACGTGGGCTACCCCGGCCGGCACAACGTCCTGTTCGACCAGGAGCAGTGGATCGCCCTGTTCGACCAGCTGCCCGATGAGGTGGGCGCGCTGCTGGACACCGGCCATGCCCTGGCCAACGGCTGGGATCTCTTCGAGGTGGTACGGCGGCTGGGAACGCGGCTGCGGGGATACCACCTGCACAACTCCGTTTACGGGAAAGACCTGCACCGCCCCATGTTTGAACCGGGACTTGCCTATACCCCGGAGCAGATGGACGCGCTGCTGGGCTGCATCTCCGAAAACAGCCCGGACGCAGACCTGATCCTGGAATATGTATCCGGCCCTCACGTCAATGCAGAGCAGCTCCGCTCCGATCTGGCGCGTATGGACCGGGCGCTGGCACAAACTGAAAAGGACACGCCGCCCGCGTGTCCGGAAAGGAAGCAAGATGGGTAATAAAACTGTTGTGCAAGAGCCGGTGCTGGCCCGGCGGAAACGGGCGAAGCTCCTGTTCCCCTACCTCTGCATCGCCCCGGCGATCCTGCTGTTTGCCGTGTTCACGATCTACCCCTTTATCCGGACGATCGTTCTCTCCTTCGCCCTGACGGACAAGACCGGCAACTTCTCTCAGTGGGTGGGCCTGGCCAACTGGAAGCGCGTGCTGTCCAAGGACGCCTTTTGGGACATCATCGGCGTCACGCTGAAAATGGCCGCCATCAACCTGGTGTTCACCTTCGGCATCGCCATGATCTTCGCCCTGCTGGCCACCAAGAAGGTGCGCTTCTCCAAGCTCTATCAGACCATGTACGCCCTGCCGATGGCCATCGCCTCCTCCCCCGCCGCCGCCATCTTCCTGTTCATCTACCGGCAGAAGAACGGCCTGCTGAACAACATTCTGGGCACGGAGATCGGCTGGCTCACGGATTCGTCCTACGCCATTTGGGCGGTGTGCGGCATGACCATCTGGATGCACATCGGCACCAGCTTCATCTTCCTGCTGGTGGGCTTCCGCAACGTACCGGAGGACCTGCTGGAGAGCGCCTGGCTGGACGGCGCAGGCCCGCTGCAGCGCATCCGCCATATCATCATTCCCATCGCCTCCCCCCAGATCTTCTTCGTGCTGTTCCTGAACATCAACAGCTCCTTCAAGAGCTTCGCCCAAATCAAGCTGCTGACCCAGGGCGGCCCGTCCAACAGCACCAAGACCCTGATCTACTACATTTACGAGAACGCCATCAGCCACGGCCGCTTTGAAACGGCCTGCGTACAGGCGATCTTCCTGTTCCTGATGATCTTCATCCTGACAAGAATACAGTTCATGCTGGAGAAAAAGGTGGTGCATTATCAATGATGACCGGCAAAAAGAAACGTCAACTGCGGGGCGGCGGTTCCTATGCGCTGAAGGTGCTGATCGGTCTGCTGTTCATCTCCCCCATGATCATCGGCCTGCTCTTCTCCTTCCAGTCCGACTCCCAGCTGGGCGCGGCGCCGCTGCGTCTCATCACGGAGAACCCCACCATCGAAAACTACATCGAGGTGTTCCGCAAGGTCCCCCTGCTGCACTACCTGAAAAACACCGCCGTGGTGTGCGTGGTGGCCATCTGCGCACAGATCGTGTTCTCCAGCCTGGCAGCCTACGCCTTCGTGTACTTTGACTTCCCCCTGAAAAAGCAGCTTTGGACGCTGATCCTCATGACCATGATGGTCCCCGGCGAGGTGGTGGTCATCACCAATTACGTCACCGCCCAAAACCTGCACCTCATCAACACCTACGCGGGTCTGTTCATCACCTCCATGATCTCCGGCACGGCCATCTTCATGATGCGCCAGTACTATATGCAGCTGCCCAAGGATTTCAAGGAGGCCGCGGTGCTGGACGGCTGCGGCGACATCGGCTTCCTGTTCCGGGTGGCCACGCCGCTGTCCATTCCCACCATCTCCGCGCTGGCGGTATACCTGTTCGTCCACATCTACAACGCCTACTTCTGGCCGCTGCTGGTGACGAACAAGGACACCATGCGTACCATTCAGATCGGTATTTCCTTCCTGGTCACCGGCGATATTATCAGCTACGGTCAGATCCTGGCCGGCGCTATGGTGGCCATCCTGCCCTCGGTCATCGCGTACATCTTCGGGCAGGACTATATCATCAAGGGCATGACCGCCGGCGGCATCAAGGGCTGATCCCCCCCCGGCGCGCATCCCCCACATCCCGTATATGAAGCGCACCTCACGCTTTATATAAACAAAAACGAAAAGGAGAATGACCATGAAGAAGATTCTTTCCCTGATCCTGGCTCTGGTGATGGCGCTTTCCCTGGTTGCCTGCGGCAAGAAGGACGAAACGCCCGATCCGGTCGAGGACGAGCAGAAGCCCGAGGGCACTGTGGAGGTCGTGTGGTGGACAAACTACGGCGACAAGAACATCAGCTACCTTCAGAAGACCATTGACGCCTTCAACGCCAGCCAGAGCGACTACCACGTTACCATTGAGTATCAGGGCAGCGCTGCTGAGCTGAAGGCCAAGGTGCAGTCCACCGCCCAGGCCGACCTGCCCGCCCTGTTCAACAGCTCTGTCCAGAGCGTTGGTATCTGCGCCGATGCCGACTACTGCGCCCCCCTGCAGCAGTTTGTTGACGCCGACACCGAGGGTTGGCCCGAGCTGGACGCCACCTACGCCTCCCTGCGCGCCTCCTACACCGACGGTAACGGCAACCTGATCGGCTATCCCAACGGCTACAGCTACGGCGGCGTGTACTACAATGCCGACCTGCTGAAGGAAGCCGGCATCGACCCCGCCAGCCTGAAGACCGTTGACGACATCTACAACGCCTGCGAGACGCTGGTCAAGGGCGGCCACTGCACCTACGGCATCGGCTTCCACGATTCCGGCTTCTACTTCAACGCCATGCTGGGCCGCGAGGGCGTAAAGCTCTATGACGCCGGCAACGGCTACGAGGGCCGCGTGGAGAACTGCCTGTACGAGTCCGACAGCACCGTCAACACCGCTGTCACCAACCTGCTGAGCTTCTATCAGAAGCTGTACGCCAACAAGCTGGCTATCCCCTACGGCTCCAACTATCAGAGCGAGATCATCCCCCAGATGGCCTCCGGTGACTGCGCCATGTTCGTGGGCGTCGTGTCCATGACCACCAAGCTGCTCACCAGCATCGAGGGCAAGTTCGAGCTGGGCATCATGCCTCTGCCCTCCGTCACCGCTGACGGCAAGCGCACCGGCGAGCCCGCCGGCGGCACCGGCATCTTCATCTGCGACAACGGCGACAAGTGGGCCATGCAGGGCGCTTACGAGTTCATCAAGTTCATGAGCAAGGCTGAGTACGCCGCTGACTTCGCCGCCTCCACCGGCTATCTGGCACCCTCCAGCGTGGCCTATGAGAGCGACGTGTATCAGAACTACCTGACCAACGTGTTCCCCGGCGTGTCCACCGTGTACGAGAGCCTGGCCAATTCCGATGACTCCGCCCGCAACCCGTTCGTTGGCTTCGCCTCCGAGATGGAAGCCGCCAACAAGCAGGCCGTGGAGACGGTGGCCAACGATGCCAACGCCAACGTGGCCGATGTTCTGCACACCTGCTACACCGACATTCAGGAGGCCATTGACCTCTACAATATGTCCAACCCCGTGAAGGACTAATTCGCTGTACAGAGCAAGAAACTCTTCTTTGTAGGGGGGAGGGGCATCCCCCGCCCCTCCCCCCGCCCCCTCCATCACGTGACCAAGGAGGCCCGGCCATGACATCCATTCTCAAGCGCCTGTTCGGCGAGGAATTCGGCAACCTGCTGATTTTGAACCTGCTCACGGTGGCCTGCTCCCTGCCGGTCATCACCTTCGTCCCCGCCGTCATCGCCCTGTGGGGCACGCTGATCCGTATCCTGGACGGCCGCTGCGATCTGGACCGCAAAAAAACCTACTGGGCGCTGTTCAAGGCCAATTTGGGCAAAGGCATCCTGGCCGAGCTGCTCATCGCGGCCTACGGCGCTATGCTGCTGTGGTGCTTCTCCCTGGCGGAAAGGCTGGGTGACGGCGCGCAGCTGCTGTGGATCGCCGCGCTGTCCGTATCATTTCTGGCAGCCGCCGTCAGCGTATGGCTGCTGCTCCTGCTGGCCTCCTCCAACGCCATGCGTCTGCGGGAGGCGCTGTGGAACGCTGTCTGCCTGTCCCTGGGCCGTCTGCCCCGTTCCCTGCTGGCGGTGCTGTTCACCTATGGCATCGCCTACGGTATGTTCCTGCTCTACCCCGTTTCCCTCATCCCCTGCATCGTAGTCGTCCTCTCCTGCATGGCGACGCTGACCGTGGCCGCCTGCTACCAGCCCCTGTGGGATCTGGTGCTGTCTCAATGGCCTGACGAGCCGGACAGCGGTGATGACGGCACGACCCCCTGAAACCGAAAACACACCGGCGCGTCCTCCTGCGGTGCAGGATGGGCGCGGCGGATGAACCCAGCTGCCCTTCCGGGTGGCTGTATATAGGCCCAAATCTCTCGAAAAAAGGAGAATTGATAGAATGAATAAACGATTGTTTGTTTTCTCCGTTGACGCCATGGTCACCGAGGACGTGGACGCGCTGCGCAGTATGCCCAACTTTCAGAAGTATTTGGCCGGCGGCAGCGAGTACAAGGGCGGTATGCGCACCATTTACCCCTCCGTCACCTATCCCGCCCACGTCAGCATCCTGACGGGCTGCTATGCCGGCAAGCACGGCATCACCAGCAACTTCGACTTCACCACCACCAACAAGGACGACAGCTGGCTCTGGTTCAGCGACCGCATCCAGGTGGAGGACATCTTCGCCGTGGCCAAGAAGGCCGGTCTCAAGACCGCCTCCGTCTCCTGGCCCGTCACCGGCTGCAATCCCAACGTGGACTACCTCATCGATGAATACTGGATGCCCCTGCCGGGCGATACGCTGGCCAGCAGCTTCCGCCGGGCCGGCAGCAGTGACGAGGTCATCCGCATCATGGAGAGCCACACCGACCTGCTGGGCGAGGGCTGGGAGCTGGGCGGCAAGAAGCACTTCATGCAGTGGCCGCAGGTGGACCGCTGGATCGTGGCCTGCACCTGTGACATCCTGCGCCAATTCCGTCCGGAGGTCACCTTCATGCACACCGGCGCGTTTGACATCACCCGCCACCACCACGGCGTGTTCAGCTCCTATTTGGACGACTGCCGCGCTGATCTGGATTGCTACATCGGCCAGGTGGGCGACACCCTGGCGGAGCTGGGCCTGCTGGAGGACACCAACTTCATCATGGTCAGCGACCACGGCCAGCGGGACATCAACCGCGCCATCAACCTGAACGTGAAGCTGGCGGATGCCGGCCTGATCCACACCGACGAGAACGGCACGGTAACGGACTGGCAGGCCTACTGCTTCTCCAACGCCATGTCCAGCCTGGTCTATGTGAAAGACCCCTCCGATGAAAAGCTGGTCGCCCGCGTGTATGATGAACTGAAGGCTCTGCAGGACGAGGGCGTGTTCGGCATCGGCCGCATCTACTCCGCCCAGGAGGCCCGGGACGAGGAGGGCCTGTATGGCGGCTTCACCTTTGTCATCGAATCTGACGGCTACACCTCCTTCGGTGATAAGGCCGTCCGTCCGCTGGTCCAGAACTTCGACGCCAGCGACTACCGCTTCGGCCGCGCCACCCACGGCTATATGCCGGATTACGGCCCGCAGCCTGTGTTCGTGGCCAAGGGCCCTGGCATCCGTGAGGGCGTAGCCCTTGGCCGCGGCCGTGTCATCGATGAAGCGCCCACCTTCGCCGCCCTGCTGGGGCAGGAGATGCCCTGGGCCGACGGCCAGCCCATCCGTGAGATCCTGAAATAAGAAATAGACTGCGCGGCGGCGGAAACGCGGCCGCGAACGAGGAGGATAAAGCACATGAGCAAGTTTCCCGCAAAAGAAAGAGCTCTCGGAATGTACCGGAAGATGTACGAGATCCGCAAGTACGAGGAGAGCATCTATTACCTGTTCCTGGAGGGCATCATGCCCGGCACGATCCACCAGTCCACTGGTGAGGAGGCCAGCGCGGTAGGTATGCTGTACGATCTGCGCAAGGAGGACTGGATGGCCTCCACCCACCGTCCCGCCGGCCACGACATCGCCAAGGGCATCTCCGTCAAGGCCATGATGTGCGAGATGTTCGGCGCGGCGGACGGCTGCTGCCACGGCATCGGCGGCGCTATGCACACCGGCGACATCTCCGTGGGCGCTATGACCGCCAACGCCATCGTGGGCGGCAACCTGCCCATCGCCGCCGGCGCGGCCCTGGCCTTCAAAATGCGCGGCCAGGACAACGTGGTGGTCTGCTTCTTCGGTGACGGCGCGTCCAACGAGGGCTCCTACCACGAGACCATGAACGCCGCCGGCCTGTGGAAGCTGCCGGTGATCTACGTCTGCGAGAACAACGGCTACTCCGCCAACACCGCCATCTCCCTGACCTGCTGCCAGGAGAACGTGGCCGCCGACCGCGCCGCCGTATACGGCATCCCCAGCGAGGTGGTGGACGGCAACGACGTGCTGGCCGTCAACGAGGCTGCCACCCGCGCCATCGCCCGCGCCCGCGCCGGCGAAGGCCCGACCATTCTGGAGCTGAAGACCTACCGTCACGGCGGTCACTCCCGCAATGACGCCTGCGGCTACCGTCCCAAGGACGAGGAAAAGCACTGGATACAGGATCACGATCCTGTGAAGATGTTCCGTGAGCGCATCCTGAAGGAAGGCGCTGCCACGGAGGACGAGCTGAAGCAGCTGGAGACCGAGGTAGAGGCCGAGGTGGACGAGGCGGTGGAGTACGCCAAGACCGCGCCGCTGCCTGAGAACGAGTCCGCACTGCACAACGTATTCTGGGAGGGTTGAGAACCATGGCTATGATGTCTATTGCTGACGCTTATAAGAGCGCCATTGCTGAGGAAATGCGCAGAGACCCCAGCGTTTTCGTGCTGGGCGAGGACGAGGACATCCCCGGCGGTATGGGCGGTGCATTCACCGTCACCAAGGGTATCGGCGACGAGTTCGGCGCGAACGTCCGCGTCGCCAAGGAAAACGGCTTTGAGATGAAGGGCCAGGACATCGGCAAGATCCGCTGCATCAACACCCCCATCTCTGAGATTCTGATCGCCGGCGTGTGCGTAGGCTCCGCCATGAACGGCATGCGTCCCGTGGCCGACCTGCAATACGGCGACTTCCTGTTCTGCATGATGGACCAGCTGGTGAACCAGGCGGCCAAGATGTGCTATATGTCCGGCGGCACGGTCCATGTCCCCATGGTCATGCGCGCCCCCTGCGGCGCCACCAACCGCGGCGCGCAGCACGCCCAGTCCCTGGAGAGCTATTTCATCCACTGCCCCGGCCTGAAGGTCATCTGCCCCTCCACCGCCTACGACGCCAAGGGTCTGATGAAGCAGGCCATCCGCGACGATAACCCCGTGCTGGTGTTTGAGCACAAGCTGCTCTACGGCGGCAAGCGCAAGGAGGCCGGCCAACTCAGCACCATGGGCGAGGTCCCCGAGGAGGATTACACCATTCCCTTCGGCAAGGCCGCCATCCGCCGGGAGGGCAAGGACGTGACCATCGTTGCCAATATGCTCATGTGGTACAAGGCCATGCAGGCCGCCGACATTCTGGAGAAGGAGGGCATCAGCTGCGAGATCATCGATCCCCGCACCCTTGTCCCCTTCGACTACGACACCGTTCTCGAGTCCATCGCCAAGACCGGCAAGCTCATGATCGTCCACGAGGACAACTACACCGGCGGCTGGGGCGCGCAGCTGGGCTCTTATGTGGCCGAGCACGCCATCATGTCTCTGGACGCTCCCATCGTCCGCGTGGCCGCCCCCGATACGCCCACCCCGTTCTCCCCCAAGCTGGAGAGCTTCGTGATCCCCTCCGTGGAGCGCATCGCCGACGAGGCCCGTAAGCTGGCCAAGCTGTAAGCGGGAGGAACATACTATGACTGAGATCAAAATGCCCAGCGCCGGTCAGACCACCGATGAGGCTACCATCGTTGCCGTCCACGTAAAGGTGGGCGACACCATCAAGCGCGGCGACGTGCTGTGCGAGGCGGAGACCGACAAGGCCGTCCTGCCCGTGGAGAGCTTCGCCGCCGGCACGGCCCTGGCCGTGCTGGTCCACGAGGGCGATACCGTCACCGCCGGCACGGTGCTGGTGGCCGTTGGCAAGCCCGGCGAGACCTACGGCGCTGCACCCGAGGCCGCCCCGGCAGCCCCTGCCGCGCCCGTCCCCGCTGCGGAAGCCCCCGCCGCCCCCGTGACGGAGCAGGACGAGTACCTGCCCATCATCAAGGGCGCGTCCGTCCCCGCCGCCCCTGCGGCCGCTCCTGCCGCTCCCGCATCACACCCCGCCTATCCCGCCATGCCCAACGCCAAGCTGGCCGCCCGTGAAATGGGCGTGGACGTGGCCGCCGTTCCCGCCGCCAACGGTCAGTTCGTCACCCGCACCGATGTGGCCCGCTACACGCCTGTCGCCGCCGCGGCCGCCGAGGTGGAGTACGAGGTCCTGCCCATGAGCCGTATGCGCCAGATCATCGGCAAGCGCATGAAGGAGTCCCTCAGCGAGATCCCCTGCTGGCAGTGCACCACCTCCATCAAGATGGACGCCTGCATGGCCCTGCGGGATACCTATAAGGACAAGAAGGGCGTCAAGCTCTCTTACAACGATATGATGGCCAAGGCCATCGCCGTGGCCTCCCGGAAGTTCCCGCTGGTGAACGCCCGATATGAAAATGGCGAGGTGCGTGTTTACAACCACACCAACGTGGGGCTGGCCGTGGCGCTGGACGGCGCGCTGGTCGTCCCCGTGGTGAAATCCATCGACACCAAGGGCCTTACGGAGATCGCCGGCGACTACAAGGCTCAGATCGCCAAGGCCCGGGAGAACAAGCTCCTGCCCGACGATATGGGCTGCGGCAGCATCACCATCTCCAACCTGGGTATGTACGACGTGGAGCAGTTCATCGCCATCGACAACCCCCCGGAGAGCTGCATCCTGGCCGTCGGCTCGATCAAGGTCAAGCCGGAGTGGGACGGCGAGAAGTTCGTCCCCGCCAACATGATGACCGTCACCGGTTCGTTCGACCACCGGATCATCGACGGCGCTTACGGCGCACAGTTCCTCCAGGAGCTGAAAACGCTGATGGAAGCCCCGGCGCTGATGCTGTATTGATGAGGTAACAGATCATGGAACAATATGATGTATTGGTGATCGGCGGCGGCCCCGGCGGCTACTCCCTGGGCATTGCCGCCGCCAAGCAGGGCATGAAGGTGGCCCTGTTTGAAAAAGAGCACCTGGGCGGCACCTGCCTGAACGTGGGCTGCATCCCCACCAAGTATCTGGTGGACAAGGCCAACGCCATGGAGAAGGTCCGCGCGCTGGTGAAGAAGGACATCTTCCGCGACGCCGGCAGCTTCAGCTTCAAGAAGATCCAGCAGGGCAAGAGCGAGGTCACGGCCAAGCTGGTGGGCGGCGTGCAGTTCCTGCTGAAAAAGGCGGGCGCTGAGGTCATCCGCGGCGAGGCCGTCCTGAAAAAGGACCGCGTCGTCTCCTGCAATGGCAAGGACTATCAGGGCAAATATGTGGTCATCGCCACCGGCAGCGTCCCCATGATGATCCCCATCCCCGGCCACGAGTACTGCATCGACTCCACCGGCGCGCTGAACCTGTCCAGCCTGCCCCGCAGCATGGTGGTCATGGGCGGCGGCGTCATCGGCCTGGAGCTGGCCTGCGCCTTCGCGGCCTACGGCACGGAGATCACCGTGGTGGAGATGATGCCCGAGCTCATGCCCCACGACCAGAAGGAAGCCGTGCGCATCCTGGTCAACGACCTGAAAAAGCAGGGCATCGCCCTGAAGACCGGCGCAAAAATGCTCCGCATCGAGAAAAACGGCGGCCTGCTGCGCGCCGTCTATGAGATCGACGGCAAGGAGGAAGCCACCGACTGCGAGCAGGTCCTCATGGCCGCCGGCCGCAAGACCAACCTCTCCGGCATCGACGCGGACGCGCTGGGCCTGAAGCTGGACGGCAAGAAATGCATCGTGGTGGACGCCCACCAGCGCACCAGCCTTCCCGGCGTGTACGCCATCGGCGACGTGGTGGGCGGCTTCCAGCTGGCCCACGCGGCCTACGCCGAGGGCGAGGCCGCCCTGGCGGATATGCTGGGCGAGGACCGTCCCTACGGCACGATGCCCGTCCCCGTCTGCACCTATACCATCCCCTGCTTTGCCTCCGTGGGCCTGACCACCCAGCGGGCCAAGGACGCCGGCTACGAGCCGGTGCTGGGCAGCTTTGATTACAGCGCCAACGGCATGGCCCTGGCGGAGGGCGCCTCCGGCGCGGTGTTCGTGGTGGCGGACAAGGCCACCACCAGGACGCTGGGCGTGACCATCGTGGGCGAGAACTCCTCCGAGATGATCGCCATGGCCGCCTCCGCCGTAGCCGACGGCCTTACCACCGACCAGTGGGAAAAGATGATCGTGGCCCACCCCTCCCTGTGCGAGATGGTCCGCGAAGCGGCGCTGGACGCCTTCGGCAAGTCTGTTCATAAAGGATAAGGAGTTGCATACCATGTTGCAGGAAATGTTGAAAGATAAAGTCGCCCTTGTCACCGGCGGTGGCCGCGGCATCGGCGAAGCCAGTGCCCGCCGCCTTGCCGAGTACGGGGCAAAGGTCATCCTGGCTGACCTGGACATCGCCACCGCCACGGCGGCGGCCCAATCCATGCGCGATCAGGGCATGGAGGCCACCGCGCTGGAGTTCAATGTGGCCGAGTTCGACACCATCCGTCAGAAGGTGGACGCTGCCAAGGCCATCTACGGGCGCATCGACATTTTGGTGAACGTGGCCGGCATCACCGGCTCTACGCCCATCGAGGAGATCACCCCCGCCAGCTGGGACCGCATGATGGACATCGACCTCAAGTCCATGTTCTTCGTCACCCAGGCCGTTTTCGAGGTCATGAAGGCCCAGCACTACGGCAAGATGGTCCATATGTCCTCCCTGGCCGCTCTGCGCGGCGGCAGAAGCTCCGATGCCTCCTACGCCTGCGCCAAGGCCGGTATTCTGAACCTGAGCAAGTGCTTTGCCCTCAAGGGCGCGGAGCACCACATCACCTCCAACGCCGTCTGCCCCGGCAACATCCTCACCCCCATGGGCAAGACGCTCTCCTGGTCCAAGGTCGATCCCAAGACGTATATCCCCGCCGGCCGCTACGGTACGGCGGAGGACATCGCCAACGCCGTGCTGTTCTACGCCAGCGACCTGTCCGACTATGTGACCGGCGACTACATGAATGTCAACGGCGGCCTGTATATGTGACCCTTTTTCAGCCAGGAGGTGACTCGGTATGTTAACAGGTCTGACGGAATTTCTCCCGGAGGTCACCCTGACGGCCTACGATAATTTAGAATTTTTCATTCGCATACTCCTGTCTGCCGTCTTGGGCGCTCTGGTCGGTCTGGAGCGCACCAAGCGGCAGAAGGAGGCCGGTATCCGGACGCATTGCATCATCGCCTGCGCGGCGGCCGTGTTCATGATCCTGTCCAAATATGCTTTTGTCGATCCCGCTGATGTGCTGGGCACGCGGGGCGCCGACGGCGCCCGCATCGCGGCCCAGGTGGTCAGCGGAATCTCCTTCCTGGGCGCGGGCGTGATCTTCAAAAACGGCAATTCCATCCGTGGCCTGACCACCGCGGCAGGCATCTGGGCCACCTCCGCCATCGGCATGGCCATCGGCGCGGGTATGTACTGGGTGGGCCTCATCACCACTGTCATCATGATGGTGGCCCAGGTGGTGCTGCACCGCTTCCCCGTGGCCGGCGACGCTGCCGTGACCCAGGAGCTCGCGGTGTCCATGGCCGACACCCCGGAGCTGCATCAGGCGCTGACCCGGCTGCTGAACGATCACGGCGGCTGCGTGACCGACAGCGCTCTGTCCCGGGACAACGTCCATATCGCTATGGAGCTCACTGTCCGGCTGGCCGAGCCCATCACCTATGAGGAAGCCCTCCGGTTCATGCAGGAGCATCCCGGTGTGGAGCGCCTGTCCGTCTGAAAGGAGACGCCATGAAAATCGTCTGTCTCGGCGACAGCCTGACCGCCGGCTACCGCCTGTCCTCTGAGGACTGCTGGGTGCAGATCCTGAACCGTGAGACGCCCCACACCTGGATCAACGCCGGTGTCAGCGGCGACACCTCCACCGGCCTGCTGGTGCGGCTTCAGACTGAGGTGCTGCCCCAGCAGCCGGATATGGTGCTGCTCATGGGCGGCGACAACGACATCATGCTCACCGGCTCGGAGGAGCAGGCCAAAACGTCCCTCATGGCCATGCTGCACCAGTGCGCGGCCCGTGGCGTAAAGCCCGTGGTGGGCATTCCCTTCCCCATCCGCAATATCCCCCAGCGCTGGCAGGCCGTCTGCGACGTGGAAAACGCCCGCAGCGCCTCCCTTCGCTATATTCGCTGGCTGCGCGCCCTCACCGATGCCATCTCCCTGCGCCGCGTGGACTTTGCGGCGGCCTTTGCCGCCGCGCCGCTGCCCGGCGAGCTGTATCAGGAGGACGGTATGCACCCCAGCGCCGCCGGCAGCCGCGTCATGGCCGACGCGGTTCTCCAGTCCCTTGCCGCCCGGAATATGTGAGGTATCCTATGGAATATATCAACTCCCCCTGCACCGACCCCTGCTGGAATCTGGCTTTAGAGCAGTACGTGTTCGACAGCCTGGACCGCAGCAAGAGCTACTTCATGCTCTGGCAGAACCACAACACCATCGTTGTCGGCAAAAATCAGAACACGGTGGCGGAGATCAACAGTGACTTCGTCCGGGCCCATGACATCACCGTGGTGCGCCGCCTTTCCGGCGGCGGCGCGGTCTATCACGACCTGGGCAACCTGAACTTCACGTTCATCACCGACGCCGACAAGATGGACGGCATCGACCTCCATATGTTCTGCGTCCCCATCGTGGAAACGCTGCGCTCCTTCGGCGTACAGGCGGAGATCTCCGGCCGCAACGACATCACTGTGGACGGCAAAAAGTTCTCCGGCAACTCCCAGTACGTGCGCGAGGGCCGTGTCATGCACCACGGCACCATCATGTTCGACTCCGACCTGACCACGGTGACCCAGGCCCTCCAGGTGGATCGCGACAAGATCCAGTCCAAGGGCATCAAGTCCGTGGCCAGCCGCGTGACCAACCTGCGGCCCTATATGCCGGAGGGCACAACGCTGGCGCAGTTCCGGCAGCGCCTGCTGGAATACCTCAGCGCTGCCGAGCCGCTCCATGCCCTGACCCTCACCGCCGCGGACGAGACGCAGATCGAGGCCATCCGCGCCGCCCGCTACGCCACCTGGGAGTGGAACTACGGCCGCTCCCCCGCCTACACCGACCGCCGCCGCTGCCGTTTCGAGGGCTGCGGCCAGGTGGAGGTATCCCTTTCCGTGGCACAGGGCAAGCTGGCGGACATCCAGTTCTTCGGCGACTTCTTCGGCAGCGGCGACACCGCCCGGCTCTCCCAGCTGCTGCTGGGCTGCCCCTACCGCCGGGAGGACGTTCTGCATCGGCTGGAGGCCGTGGACCTGGAAACCTACATCCACAACGTAACCCCGGCCCAGTTGGCAGAGCTGATCGTGGAATAGCCCCATATAAAAGAAACTCCCATCGTGTGATAACAGCATAAAAAAGCACCCTCACGGGTGCTTTTTTATGTCTTGAAGTGTCCCCCGCCGTCACAGCCCGGTGGGGTCGTATGTGCCGAACCCCTCCCCCAGGATCTCATGGGTGTCGCACACGATGACGAAGGCGTCCGGATCGATGCGCTGCACCAGCTTTTTCACCGGGATGATATACCCCCGGCCGAAGGCGCACATCACCACCTGGGTGGGCAGGTTCTTGTACGCCCCCGTGCCGGACAGCAGCGTCACGCCCATGTCCATCTCCAGCAGCGCCCGGGTGATGTCCTCGCTGCGGGCGCTGATGATGAAGGACAGCTTGGCGGCCTTGCCTCCATATACCACCTTATCCATGAGAAACGTAAGGATATACAGCATGGCGATGCTGTACAGCACCTGGGTCAGCTGGCGGAACGTCAGCGAATAGGTGATGATGACCACCAGATCCACCAGCATACACAGCTTGCCGATGGGCAGCTGCTGGAATTTCAGCTTCAGCAGCCGTGCGATCAGCTCCGTACCGCCGGTGGTCGCGCCCTGCCGCAGCATCAGCCCGATGGCCGCGCCGCACAGCACGCCGCCGTAGACCACCGCCAGCACCGGCTCCAGCGGCTGGAACTGGTACACGGCGTTGATGCCGTCGATCATCAGGGAGCTGACGGCCATCGCGTACAGGGAGCTGATAAGCACCTTTTTGCCCAGGAGTTTCAGTCCCAGCGCGAAAACAGGGACGTTCAGCACCAGCGTCACCGTGCCCACAGGCAGGGACGGAAAAAATACGTTGAGCACCTGGGCCACGCCGGTCAGGCCGCCGATAGACATATGCTGCGGCTGGCAGCACCAGCAAAAGCCCAGCGCGTACAGAGCACAGCCGGCGGTGATGAGTGCGTATTGCTTCAGCGTGTCGGAAAAGCGCATGGCAATGTACCTCCCGATGGTTGATATATCCATTATAATATCCCGGGAGGAAAAGGTCAACCGCTCACGCTCCGTAGTGTACGTGGAGCAGCTCGTGACAGCGCTCCTCGCCGTACTCCTTCAGCATGGCGGTGACGATGGGGTTCTTCTCCGCCCGCTTGAACATGGCGGAGGCGTCGGCGGCATACAGCCCCTCGCCCCGCTGCTTCTTCACGCCGCTGAGCCCGTAGGGCTGGCCCGCGCCGCCCACACAGCCGCCCTTGCAGGTCATGACCTCCACCAGATGGTAGGAGCGCTTCCCCGCCTCGATGTCGGCGATCAGCTCCTTGGCGTGGATCAGTCCGTTGACGATGGCGATGCGCAGCTCCTGCCCCTCCACCGTCAGCGTCACCTCCCGGATCGCGCCGTCGCCCCGCAGGTCCGTGACCCGCACGGCCCGGAGCGCGTTCTTGCTTTTATCCGGCAGACAGTGGCGGACCACCGCCTCGGCCACGCCGCCGGTGACGCCGTAGATCACCGCCGCGCCGCTGCCCAGTCCGAAGGGCAGGTCCGGGGACTCCAGCTCCAGCTCCGGCAGCTGGATGCCCGCCTCGCGGATCATATCCACCAGCTCCCGGGTGGTCAGCACCAGATCCACGTCGGGCCGCCCGTCGTGGGTGAACTCAAGCCGCGCCGCCTCCATCTTCTTGGCGGTGCAGGGCATGATGGCGATCTGATAGGTGGTGCGTCCGTCCGCCGCGTCCTTGGCGGCGTACTTGTCCCGGATCACCGCGGCGAACATCTCCATGGGGGACTTGCAGGTGGAGATGTTGTGCAGGTACTTGGGGTCGTTCAGCTCCAGATACTTGACCCACGCGGGACAGCAGCTGGTGAACATGGGGAACGGCCCACCGGTCTTCAGCCGCTGCAGGAATTCCTCCGCCTCGGAGATGGTGGTCATATCCGCGCCGAAATTGGTGTCGTACACCTCGTCCACGCCCATCAGCTTCAGCGCCGTGGTCAGCTGGTCGATGGCGTTCGTTCCGGCGGGCAGGCCGAAGGCCTCGCCGATGGCCACACGCACCGCCGGTGCGATCTGCACCACCACCCGCTTTTTCGGGTCGTGGATGGCCCGCCAGGCCGTACCGATCTGATCGTTCACAGTGATCGCGCCGGTGGTACACACGGCGGCGCACTGGCCGCAGCCCACGCACTTGGTGGCCTCCAGCTTGCGGTCAAAGGCGGGCATCACCTGCAATTCACTGCCCCGGAAGGCAAAGTTCAGTATGCCCTGTCCCTGCAGCTCCTCGCACGCCCGGACGCAGTCGCCGCACAGGATGCACTTGTTGGGGTCGCGGAAGATGGCGGCGCTGGTGTAGTCCTTCTCCCGGTGTGGCCGTGTGTCGCTGAAGCGGATATGCCGCACGCCGAACCGCTGTGCCAGCTCCTGCAACCGGCAGTTGCCGCTCTTGGCGCAGGTGGTGCAGGAGCAGTCGTGGGACGCTAACAGCAGCTCCAGGATCATCCGCCGGTGCTTCAGCAGCTTGGCGGTGTTGGTGCGGATCTCCATGCCGTCCCGGGGCTCCATGGAGCAGGAGGCGTCCAGCTTGCCGGTCTTCACATCCTCCACCATGCACATCCGGCACGCGCCGTAGGTGCTCAGCTCAGAGTAGTAGCAAAACGTGGGGATGTCGATGCCCGCCTTGCGGATAACGGCCAGTACGTTCTTCTCCCCGTCAAACGGCACGCGCTGGCCGTCGATGATCATAATTCCCTTGGCCATGGCTCACTCCTCCTCTATGGCGTCGATAGCGCCGAACGGGCAGGCGCCCCAGCAGGCGCCGCAGTGGATGCACTTCTCGTTGTCGATGACGTAGGGCATACGGGGCTGTCCGGAGATGGCCTCCATCGGACAGTTCCGGGCGCACTTGCCGCAGCCCTTGCACAGCTCGCTCTTGATCTCCAGTCGGCGCTTACGCCCGTTGCAGATGGGACAGTGGTGGTCCACCACGTGGTTCAGATAGTCCTGACGGAAATTTTTCAGCGTGGACATCACCGGCTTGCAGGCCGTCTGCCCCAGGCCGCACAGCGCCGTGTCCGTGATGGTGTCACTCAGCGATTCCAGCATATCCAGATCCTCCATAGAGCCCTCGTTCTCCACGATGCGCTCCAGTATCTCCAGCATACGCTTCGTACCCTCCCGGCAGGGAGTACACTTGCCGCAGCTCTCCTTCTGCGTAAAATGCATGAAAAACCGCGCCACATCCACCATGCAGGTGTCCTCGTCCATGACCACCAATCCGCCCGAGCCGATGATTGCCCCGGCCTTCTTGAGAGAGTCGAAGTCCATCGGCATATCTAAATGCTCCTCGGTGAGACAGCCGCCGGACGGGCCGCCGATCTGCACGGCCTTGAACCTCTTGCCGTCCGGGATGCCGCCGCCGATGTCGAAGATGACCTTCCGCAGCGTTGTACCCATTGGCACCTCCACCAGTCCCGTGTTCACCACGTTGCCGGTCAGGGCGAAGGTCTTCGTACCGGCGCTGCCCTCCGTGCCGATGGTGCGATACCACGCCGCGCCGTTCATTATGATACCGGGTACGTTGGAAAACGTCTCCACATTGTTCAGCACCGTGGGCTTGCCCCAAAGTCCCTGATCGACAGTGCGGGGCGGCTTGACGCGGGGCATACCGCGCTTGCCCTCGATGGACGCGGTCAGGGCGCTGCCCTCGCCGCAGACGAACGCGCCCGCGCCCCGGTTGATGTGGATATGGAAGCAGAAGTCCGTGCCCATGATATTATCGCCCAGAAGGCCCGCCTCCGCGGCCTTGTCGATGGCGGTCTGCAGGCGTTTCACCGCCAGAGGATACTCGGCGCGGACGTAGATATACCCCTCCGTACCGCCGGTAGCCGCACCGGCGATCATCATGCCCTCGATCACGCTGTGGGGGTTGCCCTCCATAACGCCCTGATCCATGAAAGCGCCGGGGTCGCCCTCGTCGCCGTTGCACACGATGTACTTCACATCGGACACATTGCGCCGCACGCTCTCCCACTTGCGCCCGGCAGGGAAGCCTCCGCCGCCTCGTCCGCGGAGGCCGGAGTCCGTGATCTCCGCGCAGATCTGCGTGTCGGTCATCTCAAACAGCGCCTTCTCCAGCGCCTGATAGCCGCCCAGCGCCAGATATTCCTCCAGATCCTCGGCGTCGGTCTTCCCGGAGTTCTTCAGGATCAGCCGCTGTTGGTTCTTATAGAAGGGAATATCGTCGCGGTGCTGATAGCGCACGCCGTTCTGCTCGTAGAGCAGGCGCTCGATGACCTCGCCGCCGAGGATGGTCTTGTCGATGATCTCATCGCAGTCCTCCGTGTGGACATGGGCATAGAGCACGTCCAGCGGCTCGATATTCACCAGCGGGCCGATCTCGCAGAAGCCGTGGCAGCCGCTCTTTTTCAGGTGGATGCCCTTAGCCCCGGCCTCCTGCCTCAATGAGACGGCCACGGGGATGCCCCGCCGCTCGCAGGCGCTCTTCAGGTATTCATAGACCTTCATCGCGCCCCCGGCGATGCAGCCCGTACCGGCGCAGACCATTACGTTCACGGAATCGGTGCTGCGCTGCAAGTCCCGCTTCGCCTGTGCGGTGAGCGCGTGGAAGCCCTCTCTCGTCAGAACACTCACTTTGCCTCCTCCTCTCTGCGGATGCTCTCCAGCGCCTCAATGGCGGTTTCCGGCGTCATCTTGGCGAACACATCGCCGTCGATGGTCATGGTGGGGGCAAGCCCGCACGCACCAAGACAGGCCACCGTCTCCAGCGTGAACATGGCATCGTCGGACGTCTTTCTCTTGCCCTCCAGCCCCAGATACTCCCGGATGGCGTCGTAGATCGGGCCGGACTTGCGGACATGACAGGCCGTGCCGTCACAGACCTTTATGATATGCCTTCCCTTGGGTTCAAGGGAGAAATTCTCGTAAAATGTGGCCACGCTGTATACCCGCGCCACGCTGATGCCCAGCATATCCGCCACCAGCGTCATGTTCTCCTGGCTCAGGTAATTCTCCGCCGCCTGGATCTCCTGCAAAATGGCGATGAGCCTGGCGCTGTCGCAGCCGTGGGCGCGGACGATCGCTTCCGTTCTCTCCCGCTCTGGTTTCATACTATTTCCTCCTAAATGCCTCAAATTATTTCTTTTTCGTTATTTTGTTAATTTGATAACATACCATCAGTACTGTATCATAGAACCCCATCCCACGCAACCGGAAAAACGAATTTATCCTCACTCTGCAAAATTTTCTCCGTCTTATACAAAAACGCCTCCTCTTTTTTGCACCAAACGGCAAAAGCCCCGCCCTTCCCCCTGAAGACAGCAAAAAGGACGCCTTCCGGCGTCCTTTTTGCTGTCTGTTCTGTTTACATAACGCCGGACTTTTTCTTCCCCGCGGCGATGGCCGCATTCAGCCTCCGCGCCGGGTAATAGACCACCAGCCCGAACACGGTGAACACCACGCACATCCCCAGCAGGACCAGCGCGCACCGCAGATACGTCTGCCCATACATCCCGCCGATGGTCTCCCGCAGCATATCCATGCCGTAGTGGAACGGCATAACAGGATACAGCTTCTGAAACAGCTGCGGCAGCACGTGAACGGGATACGACCCGCCCGACCCGGCCACCTGCAGCACCATGATAACGACCGAGAGTGCCATACCGATGTTGTCCAGGGAGTAGACCAGCGCATAGTTCATGGCGGCGAAGTTCAGCGAGCACACGCAGCAGGCCAGCACGAACAGCGCCGGCTCCGCCACCGTCATCCCCACGAAGTGCAGACACCCGAACGCCGTGACCAGCGCCTGGCCCATGGCCATCAGGAAGAAGATGGCAAACCGCCCGAAATACCGCTGGATGGCCGGACAGCCCACGAACTCCGGCTGGGTCACCGGCACCCTGATCATCACCGCGGTGAGCAGACTGCCCACGAACAGCGCCAGCATCACGTAGTACGGCGCCATGGCCGAGCCGTAGTCCTTGATCTCATAGACGATCTCCGTGTTCAGCTGCACCGGCGAGCTGAGATAGTCCGCCATGTGGCCGGAGTCCGACTCCATCAGCTCGCAGAACCGCTGGAACGCGCCGCTGTCGGTGACGCGCCGCAGGTCCTCCTCCATGTCCGCCAGATAGCCGGACACGGTGTCGGCCAGCGCGATGCCCGCGTCCAGCGTAGGCTGGGTGGCCGCCACGGCGTCCGCATAGGTATACAGGGACGAGTCCACGCCGTTCAGGCCGCTGGCCGCGGCGGACAGCAGCTGCTGCAAGGCCCGCAGCGATGCCTGTGCCTCCGTCCCGGCGCTGTGGAGGTAGTCATTCACCTCCTGATTCGTCCTGAGCGCCGCCATGCGCAGGTTCTCCTGCACCTGGGCCAGCAAATCCAGCACCGAGTCTCTCGCAGCGGAAACGCTCATGCCGTCCACCGCCTCGTCCAGCGCCCGCAGGTTCACGATAGCGGCCTGAAGCTGTGCCTGCAGCTCCGGATCGGTGACGATGGCCGCCTGCGCCTCCAGCGCCCTGATGACCGCCTGCAGCTGCCGGTGTATCTGGGATTGCAGCTGCTGGTCCAGCGTCTCGGTGTCCGGTATCCGCAGCAGCGCGTCCACGTCCTCCAGCACCGTGTAGGTGTTGTTCAGCACCGCCAGCAGGTCGCTGTTGGCGGTGTCCGCCGCGTCCAGTCCGCCGCCGATCAGCTGCACCGTGCTGCCTGCGGCAGCGTTGGCGCTGTCCACAGCGCCCTGCGCGTCGCGGATGGTGATGGCGGACGCATCCAGCAGCGACTCCGCCCCGTCCATCACATCCCTCAGCGACACCAGCACCGCGCCGAGCTGGGTCATTTGGCGCTGCGCCTCATCCAGCCTGCCCAGCAGGTTGTCCGCGATGTCCTGCCCGTCCCAGCCCATGGCCTTGAACACAGACCCGGCGGTGGTCAGCGCGTCCGCCACCTTGCCGATGATGGTGGTGTTGATCTGCTCCTGCACGGCGGTCTTGGCCTTGCTGGTGATCTTGGGCGCGATGGCGTTTTTCTTCTCGTTTTCGTAATACTGTATCTGCGGATGGCGCAGCTCGCCGGACAAAATGCTGACAAAATCCCCGGTGAACTCGCGGGGGATCACCAGCGCGGCGTAATAATCGCCGGCCTCCACGCCGTCCACCGCCGCCGTCTCACCGTCCACGAACACCCAGCCCATCTGCTTGTTGCTCTCCAGCCCCTGCAATACCAGCTCCCCTATGTTCACGTGCAGGCCCAGCACCTCGCAGCCGTCGTCCTCGCTGGCCACCGCCACCTTGATCCGGCTGGTGGAGCTCTCCCCGTAGGGGTCCCAGTTGGACAGGATGTTGAACCAGGCGTACAGGCAGGGCACTAAGCACAGGCCCAGCAGTACCACCACCGCCACCACGCTGGCGGTGATGCGATGCCAGTCGGCCCGGAAGATATTCCATACGTTCTTCATGCGTCCACCTCCCCCTTGCCGTCGGCCTTCGAGCCCCGGCGCAGGTCGTCGGACAGGTTCTGCAGCGCCTTCGTCAGCAGCAGCAGGTCGTCCGCCAGCTTATCCGGGTCCTGCAGCAGCCGCTCCAGCACCTGGGCGGACGCCGGTGTCTGCGCCGCCCCGCCGGGGATCGTCTCCCGCAGGATCTCCTCCACGGTGTACTCCGCCTTTTCCTCCGGGGCAGATGTCCCTTGCGCCGCCGGCGCGGCGGCCTCCTTCTCCGGCTCAGACATAGCATCTTCTCCTGTCTGCGGGGCGCGGCGGCCCTCCTGCTCCCCGCCGTGGCGCAGCAGACCGGGCAGGCGGCCCACATGGGGCAGGCTGGGCAGCTCCGGCAGCTCCAGCAGCGCCCCCAGGCTCTCCTGTTCCATCTGGGTGATCTGTTCCACCTTCTTCTGCAGCTCATAGTCGGCGTATTCCACGGCGATGAGATACGATGCCACGCCGAACATGGCCGCGATCCACAGCATCAGGGTGAACACCTTGTTGCCCTCCGCCAGGAACATGAGCAGCATCAATCCCACCGTCACCACCACCAGCATACGCATCCCGCTGCGGATGCGCCGCCGGTTGCTCTGGTGCAGGGCCGCCACCTCGGCCATCAAGCGGTCGTATAATTCGTGGTACTCCTTTTCCTTGGACATAGTCCTGCACCTCCCTTCACAGCAGCTCCGTCTCTTCCAGCTTCTCCTCCATGAAGTGGTTCAGCCCCATGAAGGGACGGCGCACCAACAACCCGATCAACAGCGCCGCCACAGCGAATAGCAGCAGGAATGCCAGCTGCTGGCCGTAGTAGCCGCCGTACATTCCGCAGATGCACTCCCGCATGGCGTCAATGGCATAGGGGAAGGGGAAGAAACGGTATATCTTCTGATAGATCTCCGGCAGCAGCTCAATGGGGAACGTGCCGGACGAGCCTGCGATCTGCATGACCATGATGACCACCACCAGCGCCTTGCCCACGTCGCCGAAGGACAGCGCCATGGAGTAGATCAGCAGGCTGAACGTAAAGGCCGTCAGCGACGCCGTCAGATACAGCAGCCCCGGATGCAGACACTGCACCTTCAGCAGATACAGGTCTCCGGTGACGATGATGGCCGCCTGCAGCTGGCTCAGCACAAAGAACAGCAGATACCGCCCGAAATACAGCTCCGCCGGCTTGGGGTCGGTCAGCCCCTCGGTGCGGGCGTGTACCTTCAAAATGGAGGACAGTATCACGCCGCCCACCCAAATGGCCAGCACCGTGTAAAACGGCGTCATGGCCGAGCCGTAGTTTGCGATGGGATAGACCTTGTTCACGGTGGTCTGCACCATTTCCGGGAAATACTCGCCGTAGGCCACCGGATCTCCGCCTAAAATGTCGATCAAAATGTCCAGATAGCCGTCGCCGTCCATACCCTGCAGCTGGTCAATGGCGTCGGACAGGGAGCTGACCATCTTCTCCGCGGCAGGCCGCAGCAGCCCCATGGTCACGTCCAGCGACTGGGTCACGTCGCCCAGCGCGGAGCGGATGGCCCGGGCGTCCGCCGACAGGTCCTTCACGCCGTCCAGTGTGTCGGAGAGCTGGCCCATGACCAGGTTCAGGTCGCTGCGCAGCGCGCCTTCCGTCACCGGCAGCCTGTCCGCCATGGCCCGCAGAGACTTCACCAGCGCGTCACAGTCCGCCAGCAGCCCCTGCACGTCCGCTGAAGCCATGCGCTCCAGCTTTTCGGCCAGCTCCGTGCATTTGGCGGCTATGTCTCCCAGCTGCGACTGCAAAATGCTCCCCGGCACTCTGTCCGCCAGCCTCGTCAGGTCAGCGGCCAGCCTCCGCAGCTCCTTGGCCGCGCTCAGCGCCGCCTGCCGGGCGTCCTCCAGCGCCGGGGCGTTCTCCTCGGCGTGCTTCATGGCGTCCTCCAGCTTTTCCAGCGCCCGCTCCGTCTTTTCCAGCGCCACATACAACGCCCGCTGGATCTCCGCCGCGGACTGCTGGAGCTGGTCGCCGTCAGGCAGATTCTTGTTCAGGTCGGCCAGCGCCGTCTCCAGCGCCGCCGCGTCCTGAGCGGACACGATGCCTGTCCTGCCCGCTGTCTCAAAGGCGTCCATCATGCGGCGGCTGGCGGACAACAGGTCCTGCGCCTGATACAGCAGCCCCTTCACCGCCGTCTCGGGATCGTCCTCCGTCAGGTCCGCGGCCAGCAGATTTCCCTGCTCCATGATGCCGCTGATGACCACCTCCAGATAGTTCTCGCTGATGGAGCGCTTCAGGCTCTCCACCGCCGTGTCGGTGATCTTGGTGGCCACGGCGTTTTTCTTGGCGTTCTCGTAGTAGGTGATGGCGGGCTTTCCCGTCCAGTCCGTCAGCATCCGGTACATCTTGGCGGAGAAGTCCCTGTCAATGACCACGGCGGCGTAGTAGTCACCGGCGTACACGCCGTCGGTGGCCTCCTGCTCCGTGTCCACGATGACCCAGTTAATGGATGTGGCCTCCCGCAGGTCGTCCACCACGTCCTGCCCCTTGTTGACGTATGTACCGTCGTCGTCATAGCCCTCGTCCAGCGAGGCCACGGCGATGGAGATGCCTCCGGTGTTGCCGTAAGGGTCCCAGTTGGAGTAGATGTTCAGCCACGCGTACAGACTGGGCAGCAGCACGATGCCCACCACCACGGCGCAGGCGAAAAAGCTCCGGCTGAGAGAACGCAGGTCCGTGCAAAATACCTTCCAGATATTTCTCATAGCGCCTCCTTGAAAAATATTGAGATGGCAATAAAATCACATTTTATATTATACAGAGTATCAGTGGAAAAAATCTACGCACTTTCGCGTTTTTGCACAGTTTTCCGCAGAATTTTCCCACGCCCTCACCCGTATTCCATTTTTTCCATCTTTTTTCAAGTACATTTCAAGTACATTTTCAAGTTTTTTTCAAAATTTTTCTACGTTTTTTCAAGGTTTCTCCGGATTTTTTATGAACACGTTAGACCGAAAACGTTGAAAAGTGACGCCGCTGACGCGGCGTCACTCTGTCGTATTCAGGTCTGTCTACATTCTGCCGCTGACGCGGAGACGGTTCAGCGCACGGGCCAAATTCCCTTGTGCCAGCTGGTATTCCGCCATACTGCGCTTCTGCCGCAGCTGCTCCTCCGCCTCCTCGCGGGCGCGGATCGCGCGGTTCACATCGATGTCCTCGGGCCGCTCGGCGGCGTCCACCAGCAGCAGCACCCTCTGCCCATCGATCTTAAAAATTCCAGGTGCAACAGCGGCTCTGCGGTGCTCACCGTCAGCCGTTTCAAACCGCAGCTCGCCGGCGGACACAGCGCCAACAGAGCGGCAATGCCCTGCCAAGACACCGATCTCGCCGTCCTCGGTGGGGATCACCAGTGACACGCAGTCACCGCGGTAAAAGGGAACGCTGGCAGCTAAAATATCCAGATGGAAGGTGGCGGCCATCACATACCGCCTTTCTTCATTTCCTCAGCCTTGCGCTTCACGTCGTCGATGGTGCCGGCGTTGAAGAACGCCGCCTCGGGATAGTCGTCCATCGCGCCGGAGAGTATCTCCTTAAAGCCGCGCAGTGTCTCGTGCAGGGGCACGAACACGCCGGGCGCGCCGCTGAACTTCTCCGCCACGTAGAAGGGCTGGGACAGGAAGCGCTGGATGCGGCGGGCGCGGGCCACTGTCTTCTTATCCTCGTCGCTCAGCTCCTCCATGCCCAAAATGGCGATGATGTCCTGCAGCTCGCGGTACTTCTGCAGCGTGGACTGGACGGCGCGGGCGATGTTGTAATGCTCCTCGCCCACGATGTCTGGCTCAAGGATGCGGGAGGTGGACTCCAGCGGATCGACGGCGGGGTAGATGCCCTGCTCCGCGATCTTACGGCTCAGCACCGTGGTGGCATCCAGGTGGGAGAACGTGGTGGCGGGGGCGGGGTCGGTCAGGTCGTCGGCGGGAACATACACCGCCTGCACGGAGGTAACGGAGCCGTCCTTGGTGGAGGTGATGCGCTCCTGCAGAGCGCCCATCTCGCCGGCCAGGGTGGGCTGGTAGCCCACGGCGGAGGGCATACGGCCCAGCAGGGTGGACACCTCGCTGCCCGCCTGGACAAAGCGGAAGATGTTGTCGATAAACAGCAGCACGTCCTTGTGCTCCACATCGCGGAAATACTCCGCCATGGTCAGGCCGGACAACGCCACGCGCATACGGACGCCGGGGGACTCGTTCATCTGACCGAAGACCAGCGCGGTCTTGTCGGACACGCCGCTCTCGCGCATTTCGCCCCAAAGGTCGTTGCCCTCGCGGCTGCGCTCGCCCACGCCGGTGAAGATGGAATAGCCGCCGTGCTCCATGGCCACGTTGTGGATCAGCTCCTGGATCAGCACGGTCTTGCCCACGCCGGCGCCGCCGAACAGGCCGATCTTGCCGCCCTTGGGGTACGGCTCGATCAGGTCGATGACCTTGATGCCGGTCTCCAAAATATCGGCGGCGGGCATCTGATCGGCGAAGGTGGGGGCGCTGCGGTGGATCTCCCAGCGGGGTGCCGCCGCGTCCACGGGAGGCTCGCCGTCAATGGGGTCGCCCAGCACGTTGAACATACGGCCCAGTGTCTTTTCGCCCACAGGCACGGCGATGCCGTGGCCGGTGGCGGTGACGGTAAGACCGCGGCTGAGGCCGTCACTGCCGGCCATCATGACGCAGCGGACAGTCTTGTTCTCCAGGTGCTGCTCCACCTCCATGGTGTAGGTGAAGCCGCCGGCCTGGACGGTCAGCGCTTCGTTGATGGCGGGCAGAGTGCCCTCTGGGAAGCGCACATCGATCACAGGGCCGGAAATGCCCGTGATAGTTCCTTGTTTCATCTGAGGTCGCCCTCCTTTTCTTTCTTGCTGCGCTGGGCGCGCTCACCGGCGGAGACCTCGGTGATCTCCTGGGTGATGGCGGCCTGACGCGCCCGGTTGAATTGAACGGACAGATCCTTCAGCAGCTCCTCCGCGTTCTGATCCGCCGCGTTCATGGCGGTCATGCGGGCGCTCTGCTCGCTGCAGAAGCTGTCCACCAGCGCACTGTAGATGTATCCGGTAAGGCAGCTGCGGGCGGCGTTGTCCACCACCGCGTCCGGCGAGGGGATGAACTCGTACAGCTCATCCCGGGCCGTGTTGGCCGCGGCGGCCACAAAGCGCTCCCGGTGCAGGGGCAGAAGCTGGGCCTGGCGGACCACAGCCTCCAATCCGTTCTTCATGTCGGTGTAGACCACCACCACGGCGTTGATCTCGTCCGCGTCATACCGCTCCAGCAGCAGCTCGGCGATCTGACGGGCGCGGCCCAGGGTGGGGTTCTGTGCCGTGTAGAGAAAGCTCTTCTCGATGGGGATGTTCCGCTGGGCGAACCAGCGGCGGCCATACTCACCCACCACATAGAGGTCTGTGTCCGGGTAGTCGGCCATGAACTGCTGGGCCTGGCGGATGGCGTTCTGATTATACGCGCCGGCAAGGCCCTTGTCCGCGGTGATGAGCAGGCAGGCCGGACGCAGCGGCACTTCCTTGGCAGGAAGCTGCGCCGGCTCAAGGTAACGGCCCTCCACGGCGGCGTCCGCGTTGAACACACGGCCGATCTCGGTCTGCAGCGCATCAAAGTAGGGACGGGTGTTGCTCAGCTCCTGCTTTGCCTTGCGCAGCTTGGCCTGGGAGATGAGGTACATGGCGTGGGTGATCTTTTGGGTCTGCCGGACGCTTCCGATGCGCCGGCGGATCTCACTGGTGCTGGCCATACGCTCACCGCCCGCCCGCACGCCGGTAGCGCTCCAGCGTGGTGTTTGCAAAGTCGGTGATCTGCTTGCGCACCTCGTCGGTCAGGGCCGCGCCGCCGTCCAGATCCTGCAGCAGGGGCTGCTGGGCGCTGTTGAAGGCGGCAAGGAGGTACTTCTGGAAGTCCAGCACCTGGCCGATGGGCAGCTTCTGATAGATGCGGGCCATCGCCGTCACCAGGGTGATGATCTGCTGGGCCTGACTCAGGGGACTGCTGCGGCCCTGACGCAGGATATACATCAGGCTCTGACCGTATGCCAGCTGGTTCTTCGTCTCCTCGTCCAGGTCGCTGGAGAACTGGGTAAAGACCTCCATCTCGCGGTACTGGGCCAGGTCGAGACGCAGCGTGCCCACGGCCTTCTTCATGGCCTTGGTCTGAGCCGCGCCGCCCACACGGGACACGGAAAGGCCCACGTTGACGGCGGGGCGGTGGCCGGAGAAGAACAGACTGCTCTCCAGGAAGATCTGACCGTCGGTGATGGAGATGATGTTGGTGGGGATATAGGCGGACACATCGCCGGCCTGGGTCTCCACGATGGGCAGGGCGGTCATGCTGCCGCCGCCGCGCTCGTCGCTGAGGCGGGCGGCGCGCTCCAGCAGACGGGAGTGCAGATAGAACACGTCGCCGGGGTACGCCTCACGTCCGGGAGAACGGCCCAGCAGCAGGCTCAGGGCACGGTAGGCGATGGCGTGCTTGCTCAGATCGTCGTAGACGATGAGCACGTCCTTGCCCTGGTGCATGAAGTACTCGCCGATGGCCGCGCCGGCATAGGGCGCGATGTACTGCATGGAGGCGGACTCGCCCGCGCCGGCACAGACGATGGTGGTATAGTCCATCGCGCCGTGGCGGCGAAGCAGCTCGGCGATCTGGGCCACGGAGCTGGCCTTCTGGCCGATGGCCACGTAGATGCAGAGCATATTCTTGCCCTTTTGGTTCAGGATGGTGTCGATGGCGATGGACGTTTTGCCGGTCTGACGGTCGCCGATGATCAGCTCACGCTGGCCGCGACCGATGGGGAACATGGAGTCGATGGACAGGATGCCGGTCTGCATGGGGGTGTTCACCGGCTGGCGGTCGATGATGCCGGGGGCGGGGCTTTCGATCATGCGGTAGGCATCCACAGGGATCTCACCGCCGCCGTCAATGGGTGCGCCCAGGGCGTCCACCACACGGCCGATGATGGCATCGGACACACCGATGCCGGCGGTCTTACCGGTGCGGTAGACCACCGTGCCCTCGCTGACCTCCTCCACGCGGCCGAACAGGATGCAGCCGATGCGGTCATCCCGCAGCTCCTGCACCATGCCGCGGATGCCGCCCTCGAAGAGCAGGATCTCGCCGTAGGTGGCGCTGTCCAGCCCCTCCACGTAGGCGATACCGTCGGCCACGGAGAGCACATGGCCCTCCTCCCGGGCGTAGACCTCCGGCGTCCAGTCCCGGACGGTGTCGCGGATGAGGGAGATGACATCCCCCTCGCCGGGGCGGAGGGACGCCAGCTTATCCTTCAGCTGGGTCAGGCGGCCCTCGGCGGTCCAGTCGATGATCTCGCTGCCCAGGCGGATGCGGAAGCCGCCGGCGGCGGTCTTGTCCTCCTGCCAGGTCAGGGACACGGGCTTGCCGTACTTTTTCGTCAGCACTTCCTCCAGGCGGCGCTGCTGGGCGTCATCGGGAGGGCAGGCACTGAGCAGGATGGCCGTCAGGCGAGGCTCATTGTTCATGACTCTCCTCCCCTTCGGCGGCGTTTACAAAGCTGTCGTAGGCGCGGGCGGTCTGGGCGGCCAGGAGCTTCTCCATGGCGTCCTCGGCGATGGACACGGCCTCGCGGTTGGCCTCGGC
Organism: uncultured Eubacteriales bacterium; assembly: GCA_900554275.1. GTDB lineage: Bacteria > Bacillota > Clostridia > Oscillospirales > Oscillospiraceae > Vescimonas. The sequence continues at coordinate 37,466 of USGS01000002.1, read as the reverse complement.
CACGATCTTTTTCCGGTCGTTCTCCGCATTTTCGCGGGCGGCGGCCAGGAGCTTGTCGGCCTGCTGCTGGGCAGCGGCACGCTGCTGCTGGGCGAAGGCCTCGGCCTCCTTGGCGGCGGCGGCACGCTTCTCCTCCAGCTCGGCGTCAAAGGCGGCCTCGCGCTGCTTCATAGCCGCCTCCAGGTCGGCGGTGTGCTTCTCCCGTTCCTGGGCGGCGCTCTCCATGTCGGCATAGTGCTTGACGCGCTTGTCCATGAAGTCCTTCACAGGCTTGAACAGCAGCAGGTACAGTCCGCCCACCAGAATGGAGAAGTTGAAGAAGTGCAGCAGGATCTGCTGCCAATCAATATTCAGTGGGATGTTACTCATAGCGTTACTCTCCGTTCCTTACAGCACAAAGATGATGAGGATGACGGTCAGCAGGGCGTAGATAACGACGGTCTCCAGGAACACCAGGCCCAGCATCATGGTGGTACGGATCTTGCCCTCGGCCTCGGGCTGGCGGGAGATGCCCTCCACGGACTTGGCGATGGCCATGCCCATGCCGATAGCGCCGGCAGCGGCGGCCACGCCGATGGCGATGGCGGAGGCGGTAGCCTTGGAGCCGGTAACGCTGCTGTCATCGGCGGCCTCGGTCTGGGCCACGGCCGCGTCGGCGGCGGGCTCGGTGTCGGCAAATGCGGTCACGGTGAACATGGCGGTCAGCGCCATCACCAGGCACAGCAGCAGGGCAAACATCTTCTTGTTGGTCAGCTTTTTCATGATTTTCTTTCCTCCGTCAGTTATTAGCAGTTTTGATTTTCTTCACTTTTTTTGCCTTGGGCTTAGCCTCATGCTTCTCCGTGGCCTCGCCGTAGAACATAGAGGTCAGGGTGGTCAGCACGTAGGCCTGGATCAGCGCGTGGAGCATGGTGAACAGCACGGCGATGATCACCGGCAGCACAAAGCTCATGGTCACATAGTAATAGACCAGCTCCGTCACCAGCAGGCCGCTGAGCAGCGCGCCGAACAGTCGGAAGCTCATGGACAGCGGCAGGGAGAAGTCCTTCAGGGCCTTGCCTGCGCCCTTTGCGCCGTTGGCCACGATACCGCCCACCAGGATCACGCCGTAGGACAGGCAACCCAGGGAGATGGCGGCATTCACGTCGGATAGCGGCGCGGGCAGCGCGATGGTGTGTCCGCCGGTGGTGATGGCCTGGAAGCCGAACAGCTCGAACAGCGTGCCGATAAAGATATACACGCCAGCGCCGAAAATGTACGCGCCCAGGAATTTGTTGCGGTGGGGACTGTTTCCCTTCGCCATGCCGTCAAACAGGCCCACCACCGTCTCCAGCACCATCTGGAGCTTGCCGGGAACGGTCTTGAAGCGGGGAATGACGAACAGGCGCAGCAGCAGCGCCGCCACCAGGATGATGCCCACTACCACCAACGACGAGATGTAAGCGGGGTTCACGTCCTTCAGCCCCAACAGGCTGATGCGGTTCGTGCCGTGGAGCACCGCGTCACGCATGGCCTCCTGCACCGACTCCGACTTGCCGTGTCCGGGGATGAGCAGAGAACCGGCCAGGAACGCCGCGGTGATGAGCAGCCACACCACGATGAACCTTGTTTTCTTCCTTTTTTCCATTCTTCTTTCACCTTTACATACGTCTGTGTTTGTTGCCGCGTCGCTCTGTATGGCGGCAGAAGCGGCGCGGCCATGACCAGGCGGCATATCGATTTCTGTCGAAATCTTAACAAAAACTTACTGCCGCCTGTCGCTGTCTTGACGCTTCCTTCCAATTATACTGAATATCCAGATGTATGACAAGAGTTTTTTCGTTGCAAAAAGCACAATATGCCAGGAAAACCGGCAAGGAAACGGTCATTCCCCTAAAACTGTGAGGAAGCCGCCCGCCGGGCGGCTTCCTCACAGTTTTATTCTCTATTTCCCCTGCCGTTTCTTCGCAAAGGCGGCTTTCTTTTTGGGGGACATTTTCCCCTTCTGCACCGGCTGGCGGGCGGTGGGGGTGTTGCGGCGGCCGCGGTTGCCCGCAGCCTCCTTGTCCTTTCGCCGGGGGCGGCGCTCCGGCAGCTCCGGCTTTTCCGGCTTGGCGACGGGCTGACCGTAAGGCTCGCCCTTTCGCGGGCGGAGCAGGCACTTCTTCTCATAGCCGATGAGATCGGTGCGGCCCGTCTCCTCCAGCGCCTCCTCCACCAGTGCCCGCTTCTCGGGCCGTGACCACTGGAGCAGCGCCCGCTGCATGGCCTTTTCCTTTGGATCCTTGGCCACATAGACCGGGGACATATTCCGGGGATCAATGCCGGTGTAGTACATACAGGTGGACAGCGTGCCGGGGGTGGGATAGAAATCCTGTACCTGCTCCGGCACGCGGCCCGAGCGGTGGAGGAACTCCGCCAGCTCCACCGCGTCGCGAAGGGTGCAGCCCGGGTGGCTGGACATGAGGTAGGGCACAAGGTACTGCTCCGTGCCCCGCTCCTCGTTGAGCTTGCGGTACTGATGCCAGAACTTCTCGAACACATCGAAATGGGGCTTGCCCATATAGTCCAGCACGGAGCTGACGCAGTGCTCCGGGGCGACCTTCAGCTGGCCGGAGATGTGGTAATTCACCAGCTCACGGAAGAAGGTCTGCTTTTTGTCCTTGTCCTGGAGCATATAGTCGTAACGGATGCCGGAGCGGACGAACACCTTCTTGATGCCGGGGAGCTGCCGCATTTTTTGCAGCAGCTCCGTGTACTCCGAGTGGTCCGCGTCCAGATTGGGACAGGGCTCGGGGGCAAGGCAGCTGCGATTCTTGCACATACCGCACCGCTTCTGCTTCTGGCAGCTGGTGTGGCGGAAGTTGGCGCTGGGCCCGCCCACATCGTGGATATAGCCCTTGAACTCCGGGTCGTGGGTCAGCAGCTCCGCCTCCTCCAGCACGGACTGGATGGAGCGGCTGGTGACCATGCGGCCCTGGTGAAAGGCCAGGGCACAGAAGCTGCACCCGCCGAAGCAGCCCCGGTTGTGGGTGATGGAGAAGCGCACCTCCTCGATGGCGGGGATGCCGCCGGTATACATGGGGTGTACCTCCCGGGTATAGGGCAGGGCGTACAGCGCGTCCAGCTCCTCCCGGCGCAGGGGACGGGCCGGCGGGTTCACCACCAGTGTCCGTCCCTGGCAGGGCTGCAGAACGGCGCAGCCCCGGACGGGGTCGTGCTCGTCGTACTCGATCTTTGTAGCCCGGGCGTAGGCCGTCAGGTCGCTGCACACCTCCTCGTAGGAGGGACAGTCCGCCCGGTGGAACTTCAGCTCTCCCACCCGGTCGGTGATATAGGCCGTGCCGGGGATGTCGGTGATGTCCGATACCGGCATTTTCTTCGCCAGCCGCCGGGCGATCTCCACCGTGGCGCTCTCGCCCATGCCGTATACCAGCAGGTCGGCAGGGGCATCGAACAGGATGCTGCGCCGCACCTTGTCATCCCAGTAGTCGTAGTGGGCGAAGCGGCGCAGAGACGCCTCCAGCCCGCCGATGACGATGGGCGTGTCGGGGAACGCCTCCCGTGCGCGGTTGGCGTAGACGATGGTGGGCCGGTCGGGCCGCTTGCCCATGACGCCGCCCTCGCTGTAAAGGTCGCGGGTGCGGCGGCGCTTGGCCACCGTGTAGTGGGCCACCATGGAATCCAGATTGCCGCCGCCGATGAGCACGCCGTAGCGGGGCTTGCCCATGGCCCGGAATGCGTCCGCCGTGTGCCAGTCCGGCTGGGGCAGGATCGCCACCCGGTAGCCCTTGCTCTCCAGCAGCCGGGCGATGAGCGTGGTGCCGAAGCTGGGATGGTCGATGTAGCCGTCCGCCGTCACCACCAGGAAATCGTAGTAGTACCAGCCCCGGTCGATCATCTCATCGCGGCTGACGGGGAGGAACTCCACGCCTTTGGTCATCATACCGTTCTCCCCCTTCACCGCATATAGGCCGCCGGCAGCGGCGGCAGGACGCAGCGGGCGTCCTTCACCATTTCGTCACCCTCGGCGGCCACGAAGCCCAGCCGCGCGAAGAACAGCCGCAGCGCCGGATCGGCACAGGTCAGCCGCAGCCAGGGCAGTGCCTGATGGCGGCAATAGCGCAGCACCTGTCCCATAGGCGGAACGCCCAGCCGCCTGCCCCGCCACTCGGGGGCAAGGATATACCGGGTCAGCCGCAGGCCGTCCGCCTCCCGGCGGAAGCTGAACGCACCGATCAGCGCGTCGCCGTACCAAATGCCTGTGGCCTCGTCGCCTGCGGGTACGCCGAAGCGGCCGCGCTCCGTCTCCGGCAGCGGGCGGTATTCCTCCCCCTGCTCCTTCATGCGCTCCTCCTGCCACCATGTCTGCTTGGCAAACGTGGACAGGCCGCGCTCCACAAGGTGGCTGTTGTCGTCCCGGTATTCCACCCGGAACGTGCCGTTCTCCCACGTCAGCAGGGACACCGCCGTGTTGTCGCCGTGGGGTCTTGTCCCCACCTCCGCCAGCGACAGTCCCTGCAGCACGCCCAGCACGATGCGCAGGGCCGCGCCGTGGGAGAACACCGCCACTGTGCCGCCGTCGTGGGCCTCGGCCACGCGGCGCAGGGCCGGAACAAAGCGATCCACCAGCTGCTGGGCCGTCTCCGCGCCCTCGGCGCGCCACAGGTCCAATCGGCTGCTGAAGTGGTCCATCTCCTCTGGATACCGGTTTCGCAGCTCCTGCCAGGTCTGATCCTCCCAAACGCCCAGCCGGATCTCCCGGAACGATGGCTCAAGATGCAGCGGCAGCGCCTTGGGCAGCCAAATAGCCCGGGCGGTGATCTGCGTGCGGTACAGGTCGCTGGCGTACACCGCGTCGATGGGAACGTCCCGGAAGCGCTCCCGCAGAGCGTCGATCTGCTGGTAGCCCCGGTCGTTGGTGATGAGTCCGTTGTGGTGGCCGTGGGCCATGCGGTAGATATTTCCCTCCGCCTCAGCGTGGCGGATCAGATACAGCCGTGTCATACCACCGTCACCCACTTTTTCAGCACGGCCACCGCCTCCGTCACAGCGGCGGCAGGGTCGGCGGCGTATTGCAGCGTCTCGTCGGCCAGCAGTGCGCCGTGGCCGAAGTCGTCAAAGGCGGGCAGGGCGTTTTCGCCGTCACAGCCGGGCAGCAGCAAAAAGGCGCTGGGGCAGACCCGCCGCACATCCCGCACATCCAGGCTGTACCCTGTGGCCACAGACAGCGCTGCGCCGCGGCGGGCCATCTTTTCCGCCAGAGAGAGCCACAGCGCCCGGTCGCCGGCCAGCAGCGTCTGCACCTCACCACCGGAGGGGTTGCCGGTACGGACGGCGGCGACGGCCAGCCGGTCCTCCGGCACAGCCAGACAGTCCTTCCCCGCGTAGGGGCACACCGTCACGGCGTCCGCGCCGTAGGACAGCCACGGCGCGGGATCGGCGGCATCGACGTCCAGAATGACATACAGCTCTTTGGCGTGGGCAGCGGTGATGAGGTTGCTCAGCACATCCGCGCCCATCATGCCCTGGGACAGGTATGCGTCCGCCCGCAGCACCACGGCGGGCAGCCTGCCCGCCGCCGCGTCCAGCAGGCTCGTGCCGTGGTAGCGCAGGGCCTCGGCCCGAGCCATAGGCACATCGCCGAACATATCGGTAAAGTTTTTCAGGATCTTCGGGCTGAGCCGATCGGGATCAGGGGAAAGCGTCAGCGCCAGGGGCGTTTTGCGCGCGCGGATGCGCTCCTGCAGTTGAGTGAGAGACATGGTTCTCCTCCTTGGCGAAATATATTACATTGTATTATAGCGCAAGACGCCACGATTTGGCAAGAAAGCGCGCGTGTTTTTTTATCGGCGCAGGGCAAACTACCGGCGGACGGAAAAGGAGTGGATGATCATGAAAATACCCGCTTTTGTCGGTGGGATGTGCGTCGGCATGGTGGCCGGCGCGATGATGGATATGGCGGCGCACCCCGGCCCGAAGGTCCGGAAGACTGCTGTGGGCAAGGCCATGCAGCGGCTGGGTAACGCGATGGACTCCGCCTGGGTCAGCGTCACATCCAAAATGCACTGAGCGGTATCGCAGGGAACGGCAGCCAGTCGGCTGCCGTTTTCCCGTTTTGGCAGAAGCCGTTTTCCCGTTTTTTCACCTGGAAAGTGTCTTGACGCGGCAGGCAAAGTGTGGTATAGTACCCAGTGTCATTTCCCTGCTTGTGTGGCTCAGCTGGCAGAGCAGCTCACTCGTAATGAGCAGGTCGCCGGTTCGAATCCGGCCACAAGCTCCAGACTCCTCGCGGATGACGCGAGGAGTTTTTCTATGTACAAGAACACTGACAAGCGATATACGGTTTCTATGAAGAACGCGGAGGCCTCCGTCCGCATGGAGGGCTGTCAGGTGACGCCCCAGATGCGGGAGCAGTGCCAGCGGGTGCTGCGGGGCGAGGTGACCACGGCGGAGCTGCTGCGTCAGGTGCTCGGTGAGGCGATAAAGTGAGTATATAGCCGAGAGCAATGGTCTGTGATTATAATAGGCGACTTCAACTACTCTTTAAAATACTCTAAATACCAGGCAACGACGATACTATATAATTAGACCGCCCCCTATCGTTGATGCACGATTGAGACACAACAGCTTATAGCAGCAACAGCGACCCCGCGCCGTATGTGTCGGGCGGATAGCGAAGTCTTATGTAGAATAAGGTGCAGTCTCCAAAAGGAGGCTGCACCTTATCGGTTTTATGCAGAAAGTTTGAATTGCTGCGGATTCTGACGGATTTCTCCTCCATTGCCGCCTGCATTTCCTTTTTCACAAGGAATATGAACAGTCCCACGACGGTGAAGTAAATATCTCCTTTGATCTATTTGCTTTCCTTATCCCTATGGCTTGGATGCTTCGTCCACTTGCGGAAATGGTCCGTTTCAGTTTTGCACCTCGGGCTGTCGTGCAGCGGCGCATAAACCCCAACCCCCGCGCACCGATATAGTCTCCACTGCTATTCAGCACAACGTAGCATTCCTTGTCCCTTAGCAGGCGGCTGATGCTGCCCGTCTAAGGTGGACCATCCATAAACTGTTCCTAAAATGCATCCGAACGCCCGCTCGCTCCAGTTCACCGCACACATCCCACAAGCGGAATAGCGGCTTTCTCATGTCCAGATCAAAAAAGTAAACGGGTCTGTCTCCCAGCGCAGCAAGTGCAAATTCCATGGAAAGCTCGCTTTTCCCACAGCCCACTTCGCCAAGGAAGACGAAATCCTTTGCCCCCGCAGCTCATCCTTCAGCAGAAATACTATTCTATGCCTCTTGCTCAGATCACAGGGCCGAGCGTATAAATGTCGATTGAGCTGTGGTATCCGAGCGTCTCATTCTTTGTCTGCCGGCCGGAAAGCAGCGCAAGCACCGCCGCATAAGCCTCCTCACCGACTTCCTCAATGCTGCGTTCGCCTGTGATGATGCGTCCGGCATTGAGGTCCATATCGTGCTGCATTCGCTCGTAAGTGTTCGGATTGCCGCAGATCTTCAGCACCGGCATAGTCGGGAAGCCCTGTGGAGCGCCGCGTCCAGTGGAAAACAACATAAACTGCGCCCCTGTTGCAGCCATACCTGTAAGGATCTCAGGCTCACGCCCCGGTGTGTCCTTGATCCACAGCCCCTTTCTCTCACCGATCCGTTCAGGGTATTCCAGTACCCCTTGAATCGGGCGCGTACCACTCTTAACAATGGCGCCGAGGCTCTTTTCCTCAATGCTGGAAAGACCGCCTGCAATGTTGCCGGGCGTAGGCTGACCCTTGCGCATGTCGCAGCCAAGGCTGCGGGCGCGCTTTTCCATGCGGTCAACAATGTCAAGTATCTTTTGTCCCACCTCCAGCGTAACGGCACGCCGCGCAAGCAGATGCTCTCCGCCCAGGAATTCCGTTGTCTCTCCGAAGACGACCGTGGCTCCAAGGTCAACCAGCTTGTCCGCCACATAGCCGATAACGCAGTTTGATGCCATGCCGGACGTGGTATCCGACGCACCGCACTTGATTGACATGGTAACACGGCTGATGTCCACCGCCTGCCGCTGCATACCGGATATCTCCATCACCAGCTCCTGCGCCGCATCGATACCGGCCTTAATAGCCGCGCTTACGCCACCAAGCTCCTGAATGCGGATGATTTCCACAGGCTTGCCAGTAGCACGAATCATCTCATAGAGCCGCTCGGTATCTGTGCCCTCGCAGCCAAGACTGACAATCAACGCAGCCCCCACATTAGGGCTGCAGCCCAGCGAGATCAACGTCTCGGTGACGGGGTCGACATCAGGCGGCAGCTGGCAGCAGCCCTGATGATGGAAGAATCCGACCGTTCCTGTCACCTGACGGACAATGGCGGAAGCCACGTCACCTGCGCACGTCACGCTCGGGATCACTGCGACATGGTTGCGGCAGCCAACCTGCCCGTCCGCACGAACATATCCCATAAAATGATCGCTCATTTTTCACCGTTCCTTTCCGGAAGATCGCCGCGGCCACGCATGCTGTCCAGGTTATGGACGTGGACATACTCGCCTTTGCGGATATCCTGCGTCGCAATGCCGATTTCCTCGCCGTACTTGCAGATAATCTCACCTTTGCCTATCTCTCTGACAGCGATTTTATGGCCATACGGTACATTCCCAATCACTGTGATCGGCTCGCTTCTGCCTTTTTCGTCGCGCAGCGCCACGATCGACCCATCGATGACATCATCGGCAAAAATCGTCGCAACGTTATCCTTGCTATTCACCTTCAGTGCAATCTTCTGCTCCATTTTTTCTCCTATCCGACCGCCAGCACGGCAACGCCGTCTGGGATCACAACCACGCGTGCCGCCGCGCCGACAATCTGCCGGGCCCTCGCCAACGCCTCATCCGGTGTCTTGGCCGGAATCATGTTCACACTGCGCACCTGCTGTTCCGTCAGTCCGTCCGTGACCAAAATGACAGTATGCTTTTTGAGAATACGTGCATAAATCTGTGCGCACCACTGTTCGGGAATCGTTTCGCGCGGCGGAATTTTGGAAAGGTATTCTGTAATTTCATCCGGCGCGCCAAGTGTGATGAGCTTTTCAAAATGCTCACCGCCAATGCCATCACAACAGGAGCAACACATAATAATTACCCCGCCTTCGCGGCAGCATGCCTCCGCCGTGGCTACGGCCTTGGGTGACTGATAGAGGTTTTGATCGAGTGGATAGCCGCCATTTGAAGTGACAACAATATCTCCCTCAACGGCCGGACACTGTGACCAGCGACGGATAAATGCAACTCCTTCCTCGTGGGCCTGCTCAAGATCTCCCGCAAAAGCCGCAATAATCTGTTTCTTCTCTCCAAGCGCCACATTGAGGATGAATTGTACATTTACACGCCGCGCAGCCTCCACCATATCCTTATGAATGGGATTGCCGTCAAGTACACCAGTTTTCGCATTTGGGCTGGAGATTGCGCGGAATGAGTGGTTCTCATTCACCGTCTTTTCCGAGCATATACCAGGCAGAATGCTCTTGCGCCCACCGGAAAAGCCGGCAAAAAAGTGCGGCTCAATGAACCCTTCCGTCACCAGCAGATCGCATTCCGCAGCTATGCGGTTCACACAGAACTCCGCACCCGAGGGCAGCGTACCGAGTGAGACAAAGTCCTCCTCACAGAAAGCGTCATTAACAGCAATTTTCTCGTGATCGACTATCTCATCGCCAAACATCCGCCGCTGTTCCTCCTCCGTTGTCGCACGGTGAAGACCAGTCGCAATCAAGATCGTGATATCCGCATCCGGATTCCCCTCACGGATCTCCGCGAGCAGAATCGGCAGCGTTATCCTGCTGGGTACGGCGCGCGTGTGATCGCTCGTCACGATCACAACGTTTTGCTTTCCAGCGGCAAGCTCACGCAGGCGCTTTGTTCCGAACGGCTCAGCCAGCGCGCCGCGAACCAGTTCCTGCTCGTCCGCCTTCGGTTCATAGGAATGCATACGCGCCTGCATCAGCGCCTCAAGACGATTCTCCTCAATATGAAGTGGAAGCGCCGTTCTGCCGTAAGGCAGCAATATTTCTTTCATTTTCGTTTCTCCTGACAGCTGCAATGCGGCAGCCCCGGCCTATCAGTACAGGCCCGGTCTGCCGCATCGGCGCAATTACTTCTGCGGAACGAAGCCCTCGCGATTGACCCAGTACACAGGGGGTTTCCCATCAAGCATTGTGCGGCAGATTTCCTGTACGCAGTTGTTGCCGGAACGCTCCAGCGATTCCTCCGAAAATGCCATTGCATGCGGCGTGTTGATAAAGTTATCCAACTCCAGCAGCTTCTGTCCGTCCGGATGCTCACTATAATCCACGTCTGCTGCGGCGCCAGCCAGATGACCGCTTTTAAGCGCATCGTAAAGATCGTCGTTATTAACAAGCACATTGCGCGCGGTATTGACAAAATAGGAGCCGTCCTTCATCAGGTCAAAGTGGTACTTATTAATCATGCCCTTATACTTCGGCTCACCGGGAATGTGCAGCGACACAACATCGGATACCTTGAACACCTCGTCCATAGAATCGAGCATGTGAATATAATAGGGCACCGTATCATCGTGCGTGCGTTTGTAGCCCACTATCTTACAGCCCATGCCGTAATACATCTTTTCCGCATACGCGCGAGCAATGTTGCCAACACCCAAAAGGCCTATCGTCGCGCCTTCCAGTTCCATGCGCATACGAGGGCGAATGCCCTTCGGCGTGCGGACACCCTTATCATACTGGCAGATGTTGCACGTCATCGCCATCGTCAACGCCGCGCAGCCTTCAGCAACAGTGCGATAGTTGCCATAGGGAGAATAGGACACATAGATGCCGCGCTTGGCAGCATCCTCGCACACGATATGGTCCTGATAGCCCACACCGTGTACCATCACCATCTTCAGGTGCTTCGCCGTGGCAAGCAGTTCATCTCCAAAAAAGTGGACACGCGCGATAATAACGTCTGCCTCCGGCACATACTTCTTCAGATCCTCCGGCGACCCCTCACCCGTACCGATAAATTCAAATCCCTTTTCTTTCAGCGCGCGCATGCCGCTGTCACAGATCGGCTTCGGCGCATAAATCTTATAGCCCATAGATTTCTTCTCCTCCTTATTCCTTGTCGATCACCGCTGCGGTCGCATCCACCTCAACAGCATAGGGGCCAAGTTCGACCACGCGCGCTGTGCGCGGGGGATACGGCTCGGGGATGTATTCTGCATAGATTTTATTGAGCAGCGGAAACTGACTTTCGTCCGTCAGATAGACGTTGACGCGCAGCAAATGCGCAAGATCGCTGCCGCCCGCCTCGACGACCGCCTTCACATTTTTCAGCGCCTGACGAAGCTGCGGTTCAAATTCCGAAGATGGCGTCTCACCCGTAGCAGGGTCAAGCCCCAGTTGCCCGGCGACATAGACCACGCCATTGTGCACACAACCCTGCGAATACGCGCCTTTGGGTTCAGGCGCATTAGATGTACGAATCGTTTCCATATCATTTTCCTCCTTAGCTGAGTGAATTCACGGCTTTTTCAAGGCGCTCCATCGCTTCTCGGAGCATGGTTTTGGGAAATGCATAGGCCATGCGTACAAATCCCCTGCCGTTGCCGTCGGCATAATACTCGCTGCCATCAGAAAGCATGATGCCGGTCTCGTTCAGGAACTTCATTAGCTTCTGTTGGTTTTCAAAGCCAAGGCCATTGCAATCAAGCCAACAAACAAAGCATGCGTCAGGTCGGATCATTTTGATCTTCGGGATACGGGTATGAAAGAAATCCTCGACATAGCGCATATTTCCCTCTACATATGCGCGGACTGCCGCAACATAGTCATCACAGCGCCCGTCATAACACGCCTCAAATGCTGCAACTCCGGTAATCGTACGGCTGATACCCTTCACAGCGAGAATGCGCTTATTGACCGCCGCGTGGATCTCATCGTTCGGAATGATGATCGCACCCGTGCGGAAGCCTGCCACATTGAACGTCTTGCTCGGATTGATGACAACGGCGCTGTGCATTCTTGCATGCTCGCTGACGGCCGGATACGAGATGTGGCGTCCACGGAACACAAAGTCCGCGTGAACCTCGTCCACAATGACAAACACCCCATATTTTTCCGCCAATGCGTCGATCCTTGCAAGTTCCTCCGCCGTGCAGCTTTTGCCGGTTGGATTGTGCGGATCACAAAGGATGAAGGCCTTGACCGCCGGATCACTGAACTTGCGTTCCATATCTCCCCAGTCAAACGTCACCTCTTCCGGTGTAATATTCAGCATGGACTCAACAAGCACGCGGTCATTCATCTCAACCGTAGAGCGGAACGGAGAGTAGGCCGGGGAATTGATGAGCACCTTGTCTCCCACTGCGGTAACAGCCTGAATCGCAAACGCAATACCAGGCACGATACCTCCGACAAATTCGATCCATTTCGGGTCGCAGTCCCAACCGTGCTGACGCTTCATATAACCGGCGGCAGCGTTAACAAAATCGTCTGTAAAGTACGGATAGCCGTAAATCGGCCAGTCCGCCACATCATGGATTACTTTACGCACAGGTGCAGGGCACTCAAAATGCGTTTCCGCACCGTTCATCGGAATGGCACCGGGCTTGAGCGTCCGAAAGTCCCATGTCTTTGAGCGCTCTTTCGTCCTGTCAAGCACCTTATCAAAATCATACGTTGCATTCATTGTAGCTCACTCCATCTCCAGCACGTAGACATTTAATGCGCGGAGTACCGTCGCACCGCGAAAACCGCCGCCAATAACAGTCCCATCTGTGTGAGAACACGTCATGTGGATGTGGACAATGTAATCCGACGGGGTATCAGCGATCTGGCAGGGCAGCCCCTGAGGAGCGTCTTCCTTGCGGGTGATCTCTCCCATAAAGCTTGTGACTTCGCAAAGCTGGTTGTATGTGGTCGTCTGGAGTTTCGGTGGATTGTCATGCGTTATAGGATTATTGATCGTCACGTCGTAAATAGAACCCACCGCCGCAACAATCACACCACCTTTCCACTTTTTGTCCATCAGGTATTCATGAATGCCCGCTACGACATTCTGGTCCTTTTTCAATTCGATTATATGAAGCTTCGGCATGTTATTACCCTTTCTCTTATTTCTTGCTTGCTGCATTTGGCTCGACTACTGCTGCATAACCGTGCCCGCCTCGCAGATTGCACACAATCTACAATATACATTGTATTTTAGCATGCGGACAGCGCCTTGTCAACCGCCTCAAAGGGAAATCTCCAATATTTGTACCATTTTTTCTTTTAAAGAAAACCAAGTTTTTTTACTAAAAATAGTTTTACTTTTTTTGGTTATCTGTTATAATATATAATCTATTCTGCCACACTTTAGAGAAAAGGAATGTATAAATATGCGTGAGGCAAAAATCGTCACCGACTCCATAAAGGATCAGATCTATCAAATTCTGAAGGAGGACATCCTCACCGGAGAGCTGCGTTCTGGCGAGCAACTTGTCGAGCAGACCATTGCTGCCCGTTTCAACACAAGCCGTTCCCCTGTCCGTGAAGCAATTAAACAACTTACAGGTGACGGGCTTGTCATCAACATCACAAACAAGGGCACTTTTGTCAAAACTCCCACGATTGCCGAGCTGAACGATATCCAAGAAATGCGGCAAGTACTCGAGGTCTTTGCAGTAAAGAAAACAATCCAGCACCTCAGCGACAGCGCCAAGTCCGAGCTGATGCGCCTGCGCCAGCGCATCATCGACAGCCGCGACCTGCACGACCCAAATCTCTATTTGGATTTGGAGCGCTCTACTTGGATCGCTATTATCCGCATGACTAACAATTCCTATGTCATAGATACATATTGCAAGCTCTACGCTATTGTGACAAACTTCAGTAAAAGCGTCATTCCTCATATGGAACCCTCCTTCGAGCATTCCGTGGAAGAACGCATCGCCATCATCGATGCACTGTTGGGCGGTGACACAGACACCGCCGTTAACATTACCGAGCGCCATCTGCAAAACAGCACCCGTATCCTCTGCGAGGCACTGACGCATCTGCAAAGCGCAAAAAAGTAAGAAGAGGCTGTCTCAAATAGCATTTTCTAAAGATTAGCCCAACAAAAAATCGTGAAAATCCGATAAAAACCGGATTTTCACGACTTTTTCTAACATCTGATGAGGGCTATTCTCTTGCGATTTGTATTTTGAGACAGCCCCCTTTATTCAGATATCAAAGGTCATCTCGTCCAACGTGCGCGGAAATTCTGTCACATTCTCCATTCCGTTTGCCGTAACGACGATCGTATCAGAATGGCGGAAGCCGCCGACACCGGGGATATAGATTCCGGGTTCAACGGTAAAAACCATATTCTCCTGCAGGACGATCTCCGTATTGTAGCTCAAATAAGGCTCTTCATGTCGTCCCAAGCCCTGCCCGTGTCCGATGCGGTGGATTGCATAGTCGCCGTAGCCATACTTGCGCAGCACATCGCGTCCCGCCTTGTCAAGCTCCGCCGCGCGGACACCCGGACGCACTATGTCGAACACCGTCTGCTGTGCTTCGACCATGGCACAGAACGCGCGCTTGGCATCTTCGTGGGGCTTGCCGATAAAAAACGTTCTTTCAAGCTCGGCATGGTATCCATTAATCGCCGGCTTGCGCACGTGGATGACCATATCTCCTCTTTCCAGCCTGCGGCACGAGGAAAATACATGTGGCATGATCGTGCGCTCCACACCGGAGGGTGTGATGCACGAGGGGGATGAGAAATCATATGGGTAATTATCATCCAGCAACTCATAGAGAGCGCGCGTACCATACTGCTCGATTTCCATTTCACTGATGCCCGCATGCGCATGCTCAAGCGTCTTAGCGAAGGCCAGACAGCACAATCTGCCGCCTTCCCGAATACAGTCGAGCTCCTGCCTATCTTTAATATAACGCATCGTACTGAGCTTTTCCGAAACATTTGACAGCTTGTAGCCCATATCCTGCATCATGTGCTCCACGCTCATAGAGAGACTTCGAAACTCTACGCCAACGCGCTCTCCTGACGGCAGAATGCGGCGAAGGTGGTCAAAGGGCGATGTCGCAATGCTGGCCTTTTCCGGATGCTCATAATAAACACGAAGATGCTCTACGCCGGTGGAGGTCACGTCAGCATGAGCCTCTTCAAGCGCTGGGATGATGAGATATGTCGTCTCAGCTGTGATGACAAAGAAAATGGGACGCGAATAAGTAATCGCCTGAAAACCGCTCATGTACTGCATATTTTCGGGACTCATCAGTACACAAGCATCCAGTGCGTTTTCCCGCATATATCTGCGCAGTGCGCAGATGCGCTTGGATGTATCCATGTTGTTTTCCTCCATTAAGGGAAAGTGCGCCGCTTTTGCGGCGCACTTTTTGGTTTGTTACATAAGGAGATTGGCGCCGGGACCGATGGGAATACCCAGGCCGAACCAAATTGCCGCCACAATAGACCACACGATCAGGAACGCGATAGAATACGGCAGGAGCGTGGCAACATAAGTACCGATGCCGCTGTCTTTCTTATAGCGCTGCATGAACATGATAATAACGGGCAGAAAGCTATTGAGCGGGGTAACGCCATTGGTGCAGCTATCACCAATGCGGTAGGCAAGCTGCGTCAGCTCAGGAGCAATGCCAAGCTGCATGAACATGGGAACAAACACCGGCGCAAAAACATACCATTTCGCGGTAGCGGAGTTCATAAAGATGTTGAGCAGGGCAGTGATGAAGATAAAGATCAGCAGCAGAACAACATAGTTGATGTTCAGCTTGCTCAGAGCGGCAGCGCCCTTAAACGCAAGGATCTTATCCAGATTGGTCTTGCCGAACCATTTCATGAACTGGCCCGCAGTGATGGCCACAGCGAAAACGGAAGCAAGGGAACCAAAAGACTTGTATATCTGACCGACCACATCGCGCTCGCTCTTAAATGTGCCGACTTTAAAGCCGTAAATCAAAGACGGGATAAGAAACAGCAGCGAGAGAATGGGAATCAGCGCGCTCATGAGCAGAGAACCGTTGATGAGACTGCCGGTCTCAGCATTGCGGAAGATGGAATTCTGAGGGATGCAGAGTACAACAAGCAGAACTACCAACGCGAGCAGCACGAGCATGGAGGTCTTGAACGCCTTTTCTTCTTCAGTGGTGAGATCTACGAGCTGATAGTTCTCAAGATTCTCGCCAGCCATGGAGGGATCATACTCGCCGAGCATCGGCTCAATAATCTTGGTGGTGACAAATGTGCTCACCAGTGCCAGCAGGAAGGAGGACGCGACAAGGAAATAGTAGTTCGCCATCGGAGTCACTTCGTAGCCGGGCATCAGGATACGGGCAGCCTCCTGCGTGATAGAGGAAAGAACCGCATCCGTATCAGTAACAAGCAGGTTGGCAGAATAGCCGCTGGTGATGGCTGCAAGAACACCCATCATACCGGCAATAGGATGTCTGCCGTAGTTAAGAAAAATGATTGCCGCGATGGGGCAAAGGACGAGCGTAGCCGAAGAGGACGCAAGGTTGCCGCAAACGCCAATGAGCATCAGAATTGGGATAAGAAGCTTCGCCGGAGCGTGCTTAACAACTTTACGCAGGGCAACGGCGATCAGTCCGGAACCATCGGCCATGCCGATGCCAAGGAACATAACCAGCATAACGCCAAGGGGAGAATAGCTGATAACGTTGCTGACGAAATTATTGAGCATGTAGGAAATACCATCTCTGCTCAGGAGATTGTAAACGCCGATGGTCGCAATACTGACCGTGCCGGTCGCCTTGTCATACATCTCGCCCGTTGCGCTCCAGCCGCACAGTGAACCGATTGCGGAGAGAAGAACAACGATCAGGCAAAGAATCCCGAACAAAGTCATCGGCTGCACCATTTTGTTGCCGACACGTTCGATTGCGCCAAAGGCCTTGCTGTTTCTCAGCTTTTGGCCTCTCAGTTCTGCATTGCTACTCATGTATTTCGCAAAAAGATATTTGTGAATATCTTTCCGCATTCAACTCCTTTCGCTGAAAAATTCTTTTCGGTTGTTTTCGGTTAATTGGGTGGAAAATGTGCGTTATTGTCGCTGTTGCTGGGAATCTGTAAAGAAATTGGAGTGCTTCTTGCGGGTTTCGTATTGTATACAATATGCAGCATGCAATTAAAATAGCATATCTTTTCAATTCTGTCAAGCGCTTTTGCAAAACTGTTTTTACAAAATGTTCACAATATTTTCGCAGTGCAAATCCGCTGTACAAATCCAGGCACTACTGCTCTTCCTGCTCTTTCCTTTGTTCCAGCTTTCAAAGAATCCTGCTTGACAAATCACGCCCACAAAGATATAATGGCTTCAAGTTGTACACAATATGCAATCGTTCGACTCATATCACAGAAAGGAACCGGCAATGCAATGAAACCAACCGATTGGATCATACAATACATCGAGGCAAACCGTGATATTTTTATTCAAACCGCTTGTGATATCTGGGATCATCCCGAACTCGCCTTCCACGAGGACTATGCCTGTGCACTCCTTACGTCGCTGCTGGAAAAAGAGGGCTTTCGCATTACGCCGCATATTGCCGGCATGACAACTGCGTTCATTGCCGAATATGGCTCCGGTTCGCCTGTAATCGGCATCATGGGTGAATACGACGCACTTCCCAATCTCAGCCAGGTCGCCGAATGCACCGTCCGCACTCCAATCGTCAAAGGCGGTGCCGGTCATGGCTGCGGGCACAATCTGCTCGGCACTGGTTCTGCTGCCGCCGCGATTGCTGTACGGCACTATATGGAAAAGCAGCAGCTCCCCGGCACACTCCGTTTTTACGGATGTCCTGCCGAAGAGGGCGGCAGCGGCAAGGCCTACATGGCGCGCAGCGGCCTATTCAAGGATCTTGATGCCGCCTTCTGCTGGCATCCGTCGCGGTATCTCTCCCCGTGGATGGTCCGCATGAATGCCAATGTCTCCCTCGAATTTTGGTTCAAGGGGATCTCTGCACACGCCGCGTCTGCTCCGCATATGGGGCGGAGCGCATTGGATGCCTGTGAGCTGATGAATGTAGGTGCCAATTACCTGCGCGAGCACCTTCCTCCCAACGCCAAGATTCATTACGCTTATCTGGATGCAGGCGGGAAAGCCCCCAATGTGATCCCCGAGCGTGCCGGCGTGAAGTACATTGTCCGCGCAGCCACATTGGACGATGTCAATTCCGTCCGTGCGCGCATAGAACGCATTGCACAAGGCGCCGCTCTGATGACCGACACTCAGTTGACCGTTAAGTATAACGAAGGCTGCTCCGACTACATTCCAAACATTACGCTCACCAAGCTGATGGGAAAAGCTGTTGAGGAGGTTGGACCTATCGTCTATGACGAAGCGGATTACGCGCTCGCCCGCAAGATCCGCAACTCCCTCTCCCCCGACTGCACTAAGGGTATTGCGTGGCAGTTCACCGGACTCACCCCGGATGAAGCCGCCGAATACTATCGCACGCACCTGCTCTACGATCTCCCCGGCAAGTTCTATAACCGTGAGTATTATGCCCCCGCCTCCACGGATGTGGGTGATGTAAGCCATTGTGTTCCCACGGCCCAGGTCGAGGTTCCCTGCTATACCATCGGCACACCGAACCACACATGGCAGATGACCTCGCAGACCCGCAGCACGATCGGCCAAAA
Source organism: uncultured Eubacteriales bacterium (assembly GCA_900554275.1). Lineage (GTDB taxonomy): Bacteria > Bacillota > Clostridia > Oscillospirales > Oscillospiraceae > Vescimonas. Next base: position 18,794 of record USGS01000002.1, on the reverse strand, counting down.
GGGCATGCTCGAGGCGGCTAAGTGCATCGGCTCGTGCGTTGCCATGCTCCTCGAAGACCGCAGCGGCAGCTTTATCAAGGATGCTCGTGAGGAGTTTGAAAGAACTGTCGGCTCCGGCACCTACGTCTGCCCATTCCCCGACAGTCTTAAGCCACAGCGCTAAAGGGAGGCTCGTATGCAAGCTCTTTATAAATCCGCTCCCGGAGAAGGAAATGTTGCCCTTATTGACCGTGCCATTCCCGAGACAGATGCTCTCAACAATGTCCGCGTCCGCGTCGAGGCCTGCGCTATCTGCGGTATGGACTATCATATTTATCATGGCAAATTCCCCTGCACGCCGCCATTCATCATGGGACATGAATTCGTCGGCATAGTCGAATCCATTCAGGGTCCCAGTGCTGGCCTGTCCGTGGGCGACCGTGTGACCGCCCAGCCGCATCTCTATGCCTGCGGCCATTGCTCCGCCTGTAACATGGGACTGACGCAGTTTTGCAGCCACACACGCAGTCTCGGTATCCACCGCGACGGCGCTATGACTTCCTATGTCATCCTTCCCGAAAAATATCTGCACCGCATGCCCGCACATGTGCCCGCTAAGTTAGCCGCCATCACAGAACCGTTTTCCATGGTTCTCGGCAACTTCGGCATCCCCATTGAACAAGAAAAAATGCACACAGCCGTGGTGATCGGCGCGGGACAGGTCGGCCTTCTCGGCGTTGCCGCCGCCAAGGCCTGCGGCGCAAAGCAGGTCATTCTCTGCGGCAAGACGCATGACTACGATCTTCGCTTTCCGATTGCTGAGCAGATCGGCGCGGACGTTCTCCTTAACAGTCAAAAGGATGATATTGTGCAGCGCGTCGTTTCTCTCTCTGATAACACGGGCGCAGACATCGTACTGGAAGCCAGTGGCTCTGAAAGCGGAATCAACGCCGCTATTAATATGCTGAAGCCTGGCGGGATTCTCTGTGCCATGGGTGGCACCAGACGCGACAGCATTGCTGTCAACTGGGATATCTGCCTACGTAAGGCGCTGCGCGTTCTATTCCATATGAAAAGCAATTATGAGTATATGGATCGTGCAATCAATCTTCTCGCAGCTCCCTACACCGATCTCAGCCCGCTGATCACCGGCGAGTTTTCTCTAAATGATTGGCAGTCGGCATTTGACGCGATTGCCTCCGGCCACAGCGTAAAAAACGTTCTCTACATCCAGCATTGACAGGCTGTTCTCTCCCACACGCCCCGGCCGGGGCGCAACATCCTTTGAGAATATCCCCGCCCTCCAAGGGCAGCGGGAGGAGCTGGCAGCAGAGATTACAAAGAGCGATAAGGTCTACGAAAATATCGAACAGTTCCTGCCCCTCATCTGGAAATATACCGGCATTACAGAACTGACGCCCTACATCCTTAACGAACTGATTGAGAAAATAGTGGTACATGAAGAGACAGTCGGGCCAGATGGTGTCAAGACCCAGCAAGTGGACATCTACTATAAATTCGTCGGCTGCATCAACCAACGGCGTAATGGCGGCTGCACCGGCGAGGTGATCAAGGCGGATAAGGCACAGCCGGGAAGCCGACCGGCATAAAGGAAACGGAGTGCCGGCGTTTGCCGGTACTCTGTTTTCTTCGATTTGTTCATTCATCCTTACCCACAACCACCGGTCGCCGGTTCGAATCCGGCCACAAGCTCCAAAAATAAAACCACCCGAGAGGGTGGTTTTATTTTTGGTCATATAAAAATTAGGACATGGCGACGCTATGTCGCTATGTCCTGATTTTTATGTCAGTTTTGTCGGTCACGCCGCGGGGTCGGCGGCGGGCGTGTCATCCGCAGCGTTGGGCTCGACCGCGGCGGTGTCCACAGGGCTGTCCGGTGCATCGGCCGCGCCGGCGGTGTTGGCATCATCAGCGTTTTCGGTACTGCCGGCAGTGTTTGCGTCGCCGCTCTCCGTTTCCTCGGCCACCGGCTGCTGCGGCTGAGCGACAGGCTGCACAGGTGTTTCGATCTCCGTGGTCATATCCACGCCCACAGTCACTATAGGCTGCTTTTCATTCTCGACAGGTTCTGTCACATTTTCGGTTTCGTTCGATTGCTGGGAGGTCTTCTCGTCCTCCAGTGTCACCGGATCATTGTCGCCGGGCTGGGTAATAACAATTTTCAGCTTCAGGCTGATGCTGGGAAGCTGTTGCCACTCTCCCTGATAATCCAATGTCAGTGTCAGCTTCACGTACTTTGTACTTTGACCCGGCACCAAAATCACGAAAGGTTTCTCCTCGGACTCACCTACCGACACTCCATTATCCTCGGATGTGTCCTCTGCCGACTGTGCCGCCATCAAGAACGCGTTTACATCCTCAGCCACCGCATACTCAAAGCGCATCATTTTACTCAGGTACTTGGTCTCCATAATAGGGGGTTCATTTGCCTGCGTAGCGATACCCGCATTCTCAATCGTACTGCTGATATTTAATAAACCCTTCGTCTCATCTCCAACCTTGAAAAGATTGATCTTGTACTTCACCGTATTCTGGCCTTTGTTTTCCAGCTTCAGATAAACTGTCCGGGTTGTGCCACTACTAAATGTCTCGCCACCAAAAATATTGCTTGTGTCCTCCAGCAATGTCCAATTTGTATTTGTATCCGGCGCTTCAGACCCAATGTAATAAGACGTTGTCGTATTAACATTAGCCGCCGTGATCGTAAATACATTACTCGTAATGCTGTCGGTGAACCATGCAAAGGTAGTACCCACCAACATAACAAGGCTCAGCAGGGTGCTGATGATGCTGGTGCAGATAGAGCGGTATAAGCTCGGTTCGCGGGCGTCACTGGTTTTTTTCTCCAGTCGCTTGGATCTCAGAAAAATCATATCGGTACTCCCTTTCTTTTGGTATTCACAGGGCGGCAGGCTGGAAACACATCACACGTGCTCCGCCGGGGTCTTTTCCTCGTCAGCCGGTACATCGGGATCGCCGCCCCCTGCTGACTGCGGTGCAGGCGCTTCGTTCTCAACGGGCGCTTCGTCCCCCGTCGGTTTGGTTTCATCCTTCACGCCCAGCTGCGCACGCAGGGCCTGCAGCTCCGCCAGCATGGCGGCACTCTGGCGGCGTTCCTCCGCCAGCTGGTCCTTCTCCTGCTGCAGCTCCTCCATCTGCTCGCTCTTATAGCGGCGGAACAGCCGCACCGTCTCCATGGACTGGGAGAGGATCAGCAGCGCGAACGGTACGAAGATGCACAGGATGTAGCCCGGGGTGGTCTTGAGGAAGTTGAAGAAGCGTCCTACGCCGGCCAGACAGCCGCTGTACTTGCCCAGCACATCCATGTATGTCACCACGGCTTCATCGTTGGTGTCCGTGGTCGTACCGTAGGTGATAAATCCGGGCTCGCCGCTGCCGGTGGTGGTCAGGCTTCGGATCTTGTGGGTCACCACCTGTCCGTAGCTCTCTGTGTTGGTGCTGGTAAAGGCGATGATGTCGCCGGGCTGCAGTGTGGACGGGTCAACGTCCCGGGTCAGCACCAGGTCGCCGGCGGAGAAGTCCGTGGCGGACATGGAGTCGGACAGCACGATGAACGCGCGGTATCCGAAAAGCTGCCGGTCCGTGCGGTTAAAGGTCAGCACGGACACCACCGTGAACAGCATGATACAGATGGAAGCCACCATCAGCACCGTAGTGACCACGCGCAGGATCTTACTCAAGGTTTGTTTCATACGTCACTCCTTGGGGACTCTCTGCCGGGAACTCTTTATTGGGATTGTTCCGCACCTGCGTACCGTCGGCGCACAGGTCGAACTGCAGCGTACCGCCCTGGGCCGCGTTACCCGCGTCCTCCGGGAAATGGAACGTGATGGTCAGGGTACGGCAGCTCCCCGCAGCACCCACCGCCGGCAGGATGCCCAGCCAGTCCGCGCTGCTCTGTGTCAGGTCGCTCATTTTACCGGTAAACAGCACCGTTTCGCCGTCCGACACCGTGACCTCCAGCACAGAGGACAGACTGCCGCTCACGTTGTTGAAATACAGCCTGTACCAGCAATCCGCACCTTCGTTTTTCAGGAAAAACGGCTTATCCACCGTCATACCCGGCTCGAAGAGGTATTCGTTTTCGGTAATGACAGGCTTTCTGTCGTTCAAATTCAGCCTGATCTTCCCCGTGGAGAAGATGTTGTCGGGGCGCTCTGCCACCGACAGGGCGATGGCCAGCGTGGTGACCACAAGCCCCAACGCCAGCAGCACCGTCACCACCGCACTGCCCATCCAGCGGCGGCCGGTCACACGTTCAGTCATGACGCGCCCTCCTTCTGCCCAGAAGCACCGCCAGCAGCACCAGTGCCAGCACCGCCGCGCCAGTCATCAGCTCCATCGGAAAAGCGTCGCCTGTCTTGGGTGCAACGACCACTTCCCCACTGCCGTGGTGATCTCCGCCGCCGCTGTCGGAGGTCAGCCACCACTTCAGGTCCACGGTCACGGTCTTATCCTGATACTCGTTCCCCGCCGAGGTGGGCAGCGTTACTTTTATTGTATATGTGAGCTTCGTGGGCGAGGGTTCAAGGATCTCCAGCCCCTCCTGCGCCTGCTTGGACTCAGCCAACCCCGCCACCGTGCCGTCATACAGCAGCTTGCCGTCACGGTACACGGTGATGAGCAGGCCCTCGGCCAAAAGCTGGCCACCGGCACTGCCGTTGCTCCGCAGCGCCGCCCCGAAATGGAGCTTCACCGGCTCGCTGTACTTTACGGAAACGGTGTACGCCTTCTCCACGCTGTCACCGGGCAGCATCCCGGCCATGCCCATAGCCTCCTGCGCGCCGGGCAGAGACACCTCGGCGTCCAGCAAGGCCGCGCCGCTCTCCTCCCCGTTCAGAGCGCTAAAAAGTGCCGTGCGGGACATGGTCATTGAGAGCTTTTGCGTGGTCTCGATGTGATTGTCCGGCGACACAGCATCCGGTTTTGTGCGCACGAACAGCACTCCTGCCAAGGCCAACAGGGCCGCGACCAGCAGAAGCAGCAGCGCCATATTCAGTTTTTTATGTTCTGCGTTCCCCCACGGTCTCATATCCAGCCCCCTGCCGATCGTTTTTCCGTGTTTTCAGTGGGAAGCCGAAGTCTTTCGACACTCCCGCACTCTGTATAGCAAGTTTAGCACGGAATGGCCTGTATCGCAATCGTCATTGTGACAAAATTTCTTTACGAAATTTGGGAAAAATCACAACTTCAGCGCCACATCTGGCGCTGCGGCCTGCCTCACCACGGTTCTATCATGTATCTCATGTATCTTATGTGTTCTCCTGCAGCTTAATATCGATTTTCCCCATTGCGTGATACGCTTCCACGTTGTCCATTGCTGTTTACCGTTCCGAACAGCCGCCCTGCGCCGCCTTAAAGCAAAAGCTGTGTACAACATGAGTTATACACAGCTTTTGTCTAATTTATCATGCGCGGCCAATTCAGATATATGGCCTCACATTTTATGCGTCTCACGCGGCTCGGATATATTCTCCATGCCGCCGGGCAACCAGCGCTTTCCCGACAGCCGCACGAGATACAGTGTGCCGCGGACACACAGCTCCACGCACATGGCGGTCCACACGCCGGGCAATCCCCAGCGAGGCGCGGCCAGCCAAGCCAAGGGCAGACGGATGCCCCACATCGTACCAAGGTTGAACAGCGTGGGAACAAGGGTGCTGCCCGCACCCTGAAAGACGCCGCCGGTGACGATGGCCGCGCCGAACAGCGGCTCGGCAAAGGCCTCGATGCGCAAAACACGGACGCCCAGCGCGATCACGGCGGGGTCGGGGGACAGCAACGCCATCATCTGCGGCGCGAAGATGTACAGCAGCGCCCCGGTGATGACCATACCGGTCATGCCCAGCAGCACTGTGACCCAGCCCAGCCGCCGCGCCAGCTGACGCCGCCCTGCGCCCACGCTCTGTCCCACCAGCATGGCCGCTGCGCTCTGGAAGCCGAAGGCCGGCATATAGCAGAGACTTTCGGCGGTGACGGCGAAGGAGTGGGCGGCAATGGCAATCGTGCTCAGCGGCGCTACGATGGCAGTGGAGATGATCTGCGCGATGGACAGGATCATCTTCTCTGCCGCCACCGGTGCCGAAACACGCAGCACGCCGAGGAGCTGCTGCTTGTTGAGTCGAAGTCGCTCGCCCTGACGCAGGCGGAGTATGGGGCTGCGCCGCAGGATGAAGTAGGTGAGATACAGTCCCACCGTCAACTCGGCAAGGCCCGTACCCAGCGCTGCGCCCGCCGTACCCATCCCCGCACCGGGCAGGGCAAAGCCGCCCAACCGTATCATACCGGTGGGGAAGATAAGCAGCGCGTTGAATACCACATCCAAAGCGCACATCAGCACCATGCAGAAGCCAGGCGTCCGCATATTGCCGGTGGCCTGCAGCTGTCCCACCGTCACATTATCCAGCTGCCGGGCGGGCAGAAACAGGCCATATACCAGCAGGTACGCGGAGGCATCCTGCCATATCTTCTGCTCCGCTCGGAGCAGCCGGGGCAGCGGCGAGGACAGGAACGCCGCCAGCACTGCCAGCACGGAGCTGAAAAGCAGCGTCAGGACGATGGCCTGCTTCATAATGTTCCGTGCTTCATCCAGCCGTCCGCCGCCCACGTGCTGGGCTGTCAGCACGCTGAAGCCTATGGCGGCAGCCATGGCCAAGCCGTTAAAAAGCCACGTGGCGGAGGCCATCAGTCCCACCGAAGCCGACTGCGCCGCACCGAGACGCCCCACCATGGCTGCATCAATAAACTGCATAACGATGGTAGCCAACTGCGCCATGATGGCCGGCCAGCTGAGCCGCAGCGCAAGGCCTATCTGCTGCCGGGTGGAGATCGGCGCTCCGCTGGTCAGCAGCTCCAAATGATCTGTTTTCAAAGCAAAACCCTCCAACAGGTTTTTTGCGTAATGCCGGGCACTCGACGCCCTGAATTTGTTATTATATCGCAAAATGTGACAGGAAGCAACTGTTATTTTACAAAAGCACAGGAAAACGGTTGAAAAACCGCTATGAGAAAAGATGCCAAGCCGCAGGTGCAGCCTGACATTCTTTTCCTCCACCCGCGTGCCGTACGCCTGTTTGACGGGCTACGGCAGCAGCGGGACAATGGCGTGGATGATTTGAGGGAAGATGGTGATGGCACTGACCATCCGTACGATTTGCAGCACGTTCAGATCCGGACTGGTGACGCCCATGTCACCGGAGATCAGGGCCATATCTGTCGCACCGGCCGGAGAGCAGGCCAGCATGGCCTCCCGCCGCTTGATGTGGCAGAGCTTATGGAGCAATGCGCTGGACACGAAGCAGTTGATCAGGTAGCCTGCCACCAACAGCAGCGCCGGCAGCAGCAAAAAGCGCAGATCCGCTACCTCGCCCGCGCCCACGGAACAGCCGATGTATGTGCCGGACAGCACCTGTGCCACACGCTTGAGCCACACAGGGATGACGGCCTTACCCCACAAGATATTCAGGCAGGCCGTACCAAGCAGGGAGAACAGCATCGTACCCATCGGTATTCCGGAGACACGGCCCAAAAGGCCGCAGACCGCCGCCACCGCCATGGTCAGCAGCACCGCCTGATATGTCGCCGCCTTTTCCTGCTTCTCCTGTACGTCGTGTTCATCCTGCTCCTCATGGCGGGTCACCGCCATGATCACGGAGGGGAACACGCCGATGCCGGACACAAGGCGACAGAACTGCATCAGCACCACCGCCGCGCCGTTGGCGCCCATTTCGGCGGCGATGATAGGCGTGTCGCTCATGCCGCCGGGTACGGCGCACATGAAGGCCGTCAGCCAGTCCACATTGGACGTGAGGTGAATCACGACACCCATGGTCATGTTGACCATCAGCATACCGCCCAGCAAGATCAGCGCCGGCTTCGCCAGCTTCGGAATGCGCAGCACGTCCTTCTTTTCCACGGAGGCGCCCACGAAGCCGCCGGCGGTGATCTGCGCCGCCACCCGCGCCGCAGAGGGCATGACCGCCAGCTCTGTGGCCAGATTCAGCGCCACAGCACCCACCAGTGCGCCCACCATCATACCGCCGGGAATTTTCAGCCTGTAAAAAATGTACCCTACGATACACCCTACCGCAAGGGTGATGAGGAGGTTCATATATCCCATTTCTCTTTCTGCGCGGCGCGCCGTGGAACGGCTGCGCCGCAGGTATTGTTACAGCGTATCATCAATTTGGCGAACTACGTCCATGATCGTACCGTCCCGCGCCTCGATGATGCCGACCACGCGATCCTTGAACCTGATCTCATCCGGCGTGCCTACGATGGAATAGGCGATGTCCCGCAGCTCCTCGATGGTGTGTACCGGCACGCCGCATTCCTGCGCCACCGCCAGCAGATCCGGACGGCGGGGATTCACCGCCACGCCGTAATCCGTGACGACCACATCCACCGTCTCGCCCGGCGTGGTCACGGTGGTCACATCGGTGCAGACCGCGGGGCTGCGCCCCTGTACCAGCGGCGTGATGACGATCGTGCATTTTGCGCCCGCCGCCGTGTCCGGGTGGCCGCCTTGTGCGCCGGTGATCATGCCGGTGGAGTCCGTCACCACGTTGCAGTTGAAGTGGGTGTCCACCTCCAGCGCCGCCAAAATCACGAAGTCCAGCTTGTTCACATACGCACCCTTATTCATAGGGTTGGCATATTCATCTGCCGTGATCTCAATGTGGCGGCTCGGGTTATTGCGGATGGACGCAATAGCCTCTAAATCGAAATCCTGGGTGTCCACCAGCCGGTGGATCAGCCCTTCCTCCATCAGACGTGCCATAGGTCCGGCGATGCCGCCCAGGCCAAGCCCCATGTGGATATTACGGCGGCGCATGGTCTCCGCCAGATAAATGGTGGAGGCGATGGACGCGCCGCCCGCACCGGTCTGGTAGACGAAGCCATCCTTGAAATGGGGCTCGGCCGCCACAAACCTGGCGCAGTATTCGGCCATCAGCAGCTTGCGCTGGTCAGAGGTGGGCTTGGCCGCGCCGGTGGCGATCTTGCCCGGATCGCCGATGGCATCTACCACGCACACGAAGTCCACATCCGTCATGGAGATACTGGCAGGGATGTTGGGAAACGGCACCAGCGTGTCCGTGACCGCTACCACCCGGTCGGCATAGCGGGCGTCTACCGCGGAATAGCTGAGTACGCCGCAGTCGGACTTGCCGCCCAGCGCCCGCAGATTGCCGTACTCATCCGCCGTGGGTGCGCCGATGAAGGCAATGTCGATATGGACGCTACCCTCCTGCACAGAGCGGACACGGCCGCCATGGGAATACATGACCGCCAGCTCCCGCAGTTTGCCGGTGCTGATGGCCTCGCCGATGCTTCCGCGGACACCGGAGGAATATATTTTGGTGATCGTACCGTCCTCAATGAGCGGTACGATGGGGTCGTTGGCCTTGCCCAGCGACGTGGCGCAGAGGGTGATATTCCTCACGCCCATGCTGTGTACCTCCTCCATCACACGGTTCAGCACGTAGTCGCCCTCCCGGAAGTGATGGTGGAAGGACAGCGTCATGCCGTCCCGTATGCCGCAGCGCTCCAGCACCTCGCGTATGCCGGGCACCAGCTTGCTGCGGTGCGGGTCACACACGCCATGGGCCTTGGGCGCAGCCTTCTGATAGCAACGGTCGTCGTGCGCATAGCTGCCCGCGAAGACCTCTTTGCCGGTGGCGCGAAGAATCTCATCCGGTATCTCGCGTCCTACTGCATTTCTCATACCAGCTCACCTCCGTAGATGCCGGCCGCCTTAGCCAGCATCAGCACTCGTTTCGCGCCGTCATAGAACGCGATGTCGATCATCTTTCCGTCCACTGTGAAAACGCCGATGCCCTGACTCTTTTTGGAGTCGATCTCCGCTACCACCTTCTCGGCGAAGGTGATCTCCTTTTGCGTGGGGGTGAATACCTTGTGGGTGATGGGTATCTGGCGGGGGTTTACCAGCGATTTGCCGTCAAAGCCCATGAGGTGAATCAGCTCCGTTTCCTTCTCGAAGGTCTCCATATCGTCCAAATTGGTAAACACCGTGTCAAAGCACTGTACTCCGGCGGCGCGGGCAGCAATGATCATCTGCTGCCGCGCACCGTTCAACTCGACGCCGGTGAAGGTGATGTGGGTTTGCAGATCCTTCGTGTAGTCGCCGCCGGACAGGGCAATGCCGATGAGCCGCTCACTGGCGCGGCATATCTCCAGCGCGTTGATGATGCCCATGCAGGACTCCAGCGCCGCCATCAGCAGCGTGCTGCCCTCCTCCCGGTGAAACTCGCGTTCTGCCCGGTATACCGCCTCCTCAACGGTCTGTACGTCAGCGGCGCAGGTACATTTGGGGATACGGATCACGTCAGCGCCGCCTGCCACGCAGACGCGCACGTCCTCCTGCCAGTGTGGGGTGTCCAGCCCGTTGATGCGGACGACCCGCTCCACGCCGCGGTAATCCACCGTCCGCAGCGCATGGTAGAGGGAAAAGCGGGCGGCATCCTTTTGGTTCTCTGCCACCGCGTCCTCCAGATCCAGCATGATGGAATCCGGGCGGTATACATAGGGGTCGCGAATCAGGGCGGGCTTCTGACAGTTCAGAAACAGCATGGAGCGGCGCAGCCGCTTTTTTGCCTTCATGTCGATCATTCTATCGTCCCTCCCCACGCAATGCCGCTCTCCGCTGCGTCCGCAGCGCGGTACACGGCGCACTCCACCCGCGCCCGGATGGTGCAGTCCAACGCCCCGCGATCCACCAGAGAAACCTTTGCGTTCTCCACCTTCAACAAACGCAGCGTCTCCGCAGTTACCTGCCGTATCTGCCGCCCGTACCGCTGCAGCACGGGGCTTTCCAGCAGAATCTCGATCCCGGCCTCCGCCGGTTCGATCATCACCATCACGTCGCTGGACTCGATCGTCCCGGCCGTGGCCGCATGTTTGATCAACATCCCTGTTTCCTCCTGTATTTGTAAGTTGAGACGGCATCTTCCGCCGCGGGACTTCAATGGTTGCGATAGTAGTTGATAAGGCAGCCGCTGATCAGCGTTTCCCGCTCGGGAACGGTCAGCTCGCCCACTGACAGGGATACCTCCCTGACCACGCCCTCCGGCGTGACCACATAGGCCGGGAAGGAGGGGGTCCCCTCCAAAATATGGCGGCGGATGTCCGGCACGAATACGTAGTCAAACAGCGCAAAATCCGCCGGGTCTTCCACCAAGAAGGGTACCATACCCCAGTTGATGCAGTTGGAGCGGTAGCGCTTGGTGGCGTATTTTTTCGCCAGATTGGCGGACGCACCCACGATGCGCTGGCTGGATGCCGCCTGTTCGCGAGCAGAGCCGTCGCCGGGCATATTGGCGTAAATGGTGGAGCCGATATTGGTGTGCGCCGGGTCGCAGGCCACGCCCGCCTGGTAAAGCGCGTCATACACGGCGCTGTACGCCTCGTCCAGTGCACCGGTCGTCCGGCGGTGGCGGTCAGCCTGACGCACCGCCTTGCTGCGCTCTACATATTCCGGGACACAGCGACCCAGCGCGAAATCACTGAGCCGCTCCGGGTTAGAACGGTAGCTGGATGTCTCACCGGAGGGAATCAGCTCGTCGGTGGTCGTCACCGGCGTGGTGATGTAGGCGCAGATCCGCAGCAGCATATCCTTGGACATGGCGGGCAGCTCCGGCCACTCTTTGATGTTCGGGCCAAAGTGCAATGCCTCGTCCTGCTGCGCCCTGCTCCAGCCGTTATAGACACGGTGGCGGTAGACATCGTCGTTGTAGCGATCCTCATAGCTGCGATAGGTCACATCCATCTCTGTGGCAGCCGTCAGCCGTCCCTGATGGGCGGCCGTGGCCGCGATACTGCGGGCGTCCATCAGCGCCACAGCGCTCAGCTGCCCCTCGCCGGGCTTTGAACCCTCCCGGTTGGGAAAGTTTCGGGTGGTGTGGCGGACGGAGAACTCGCCGTTGGCGGGGCAGTCGCCTGCGCCGAAGCACGGACCGCAGAAGCACTCCCGCATCACCGCACCGGCGGAGATCAGGTCGTTGACGCAGCCGTTTTTCACCAGCTCGGCATAGGCGGGCATACTGCCCGGATAGATGCTCAGGGAGAACGCGCCGTTTCCGCAGCTGCCGCCCCGCAGAATGTCCGCCGCCGCGCAGATGTTGTCGAACGTACCGCCGGAGCAGCCGGCGATCTCACCCTGCTCCACCCAAATGCTGCCGTCCCGCAGCTTGCTGCGCAGGTCGATCCTGGCGCCCACGATCTGCTCGTTCATCTCTTTTTCCGTCAGCGCCAGAATATCCGCCGCATTTTCCTGCAGCGTGCGAATGGTGTATACATTGGATGGGTGCATAGGCATGGCGATGCTGCACTCCACCTCGCTCAGATCCACATAGACGCAGCCGTCGTAATACGCCACCTCGCCGGGAGCAAGGCGGCGATACCGGTCGCCGCGGCCGCGCCGCTGATAATAGTCCCGCGTCTTGTCGTCCGTCACCCACACGGAGCTCCAGCAGGTAGTCTCCGTGGTCATCACGTCGATGGCGTTGCGGTATTCCATGGACAGTCCCGCCACACCCGGCCCGACAAACTCCATGACCTTATTCTTGACGTAGCCGGCCTTGTATACCGCGGCCACGATGGTCAGCGCCACGTCGTGAGGGCCTACGCCCGGTCGGGGCGTCCCCGTCAGGTATACCGCCACCACCTGTGGCCGCCGCATATCGTAGGTTCGACCCAGCAGCTGCTTGACCAGCTCGCCGCCGCCCTCGCCTACGGCCATCGTCCCCAATGCGCCGTAGCGGGTATGGCTGTCGCTGCCCAGAATCATGCCGCCGCAGACAGCCATCGTCTCCCGGTTATAGCTGTGGATATTGGCCAAGTTCGTCGGCACGTAGATGCCGCCGTATTTCCGGGCGGCGGACAGGGCGAACTTGTGATCGTCCTCATTGATGGTGCCGCCTACCGCACAAAGGCTGTTGTGGCAGTTGGTCAGCACATACGGCACGGGAAAATGGGTCATGCCGGAAGCCCGTGCCGTCTGAATGATACCCACCGCGGTGATGTCGTGACTGGTCATGCTGTCGAATTTCAGCCGCAGCGCCGACATATCGTCACCGGTGTTGTGCGCCTTCAGAATACCGTAGCTGATGGTGGCCTCTGCCGCCTCTTCCGGCGTGACGGCGCAGCCTGTGGCCTGTTGGCATTGGCGCGGGTCGTCAAACAGCTCCTCGCCCCGGTAGAGGTACACACCATCCTGATAAAGTTTAATCATACTCTTTTCTCCGTTCCGTGTTGGCATATTGGCATACATTGTATGTGAATATACTCGCTAAAAGCGGTTGCATTCCCCCGGCGCCTCCTGTATAATCATTAATAATTGCAGGGATTGGATGTGATATGTATGAACGAACAGGATTACCGGCTGCTGCTGGATCTGTATAAAACCAAAAACATCACCCGGGTCGCCCACCTGCACTACCTGTCCCAGCCCGCTATGACGAAGCGTATCCGCCGTATTGAAGAGGAACTGGGCAGCGAACTGATCCTGCGTTCGCAGAAGGGCATCACCTTCACGCCGGCCGGCGAGCTGGCGGTGGACTACTGTCGGAAGTTTCTGGAGCTTTCAGGACAGATGCGCAACGGCATCCATCAGGCCAGCGGTACAGTCAGCGGCTCGCTGACCATCGGCTGCTCCCTGAATTTCAGTCGCTACCGTCTCCCCACCGCACTGAAAAAATACCAGGAACTGTACCCGCAGGTGGACATCGTCATCTCCACGGGACACAGCGATTTCCTGTACCAGCAGCTGTTGGACAACCGGGTTTCCGTGGCCATTGTCCGCGGCGCACATACGTGGCCCGAGGGCGCGGTGCAGCTGGCGCTGGAGCCGGTATGTCTCGTGTCCAACCCGCAGTTTGTGGGGCATGACCTCAGCCGCTATCCCTATATCGGCCATCACACCGACAGCCGTTTGGAGAAAATGACCGCCCAATGGCTGCTGGAGCATGGTCTGTCCCCTGAGCCAAAGCTGTGGATCGACGATATTTTCTGCTGCCGCAGCATGGCGGAGGCCGGTGTGGGCTGGACCATCGTTCCCCATATCTGTCTCAACGGCTTTGTGGGCAACGTCACGCCGCTGTTTCTGAAGGACGGAACACCGCTGGAGCGGGAGACCACCGCCATTTATCGAAACGCGCAGGCCGATCTGCCGCAGGTACGCTATTTCATCGACATCCTTGTGGAGAATGAAGCGCGCTACGCGCAGCTCCACAGCTCCATATTCTGACAGCGCAGCCCCTCTGATACATACTAAGCATACTCCACAGACCCGCTATCTGTAAAATTGCCGTTTTTTATCCGATGCCATAACTTTTGTTTATTGCAGGGGCATTCGTCAAGATGACCGGATCGCGCCCTGAATCGGGCGGTATCGTCATTTTGACGAAGAGTGCTCACTTTGGCTGCTCAGAATGATCGCTATTTGCCCAATAAAATGGGGGAGGCAGACCCCTTAAATATGCGGAGAGGAGTCGTCACCGCAACGGTGACGACTCCTCTTTTTTGTATATAGTTGTCAGCGCTCGGAGGTGTCGTCCCGCCGCACGGAGAACAGCGGCGTGTGTGACCGCGCAAATTGGCCGATCTCCCGAGCGGCGATCTCGAGAAACGCTGCCGCATTCTCGCTCAGTGTGTCGTCCTCCCGGTAGGATATGCCCACGGAGCGGCACAGGGGATGCATGGTCGGCGAGGCGAAAATGGGGTTCGACGGAAAATCCTCCTCCAAGCTCACCGCCACCGGCGCAAAGGCGAAGCCGCCGTCCTGCGCCGCCAGCTGATAGGCCACCGTGGAGTTGGGTGTCTCCATGACTCGCTTCGGCTGGATACCCAAGCGCCGAAACACGCCAGCGGCAAAGTGCCATGTATCCTGCGTGGGAGGGGCGCAGATAAACAGCAGCTTCTCCAGCATGCGCGGCGGGATGTATTGCAGCGTGCCCTTCTCCCTCGGCGGGAAATCCACGCCCTGCAAGGCGTCGGCGTTCCGGTCGATCACCAGCATCATCTCCTCCTGATACACAGGCCGCAGCGTCACACCCTTGACCTGACTGCTGCTGCATGCCATCAGGCAGAAGGTGATCTCGCCCTCCAGCAGCTTCTTGGTCAGCTCCCCGGAGTACCCCTCTGTGATTTGCAGCTTGACGCCGGGACACTGGGCGTAGAAGGCGGGCAGAATGCGTCCCAGCCAGGTGATGCTCCGCGTCAGCGGGATGCCGATGGACAGCACCTCCTGCCTCCGGTCGGTCAGCTCTGCCATCTCGTTATCCAATTTCTCCTTCAGCGCCAGTATCTCCCGAACGCCGGCGACGTACTTCTCACCGGCCGGGGTCAGCTGGATCGGCGAACAGGAGCGGTCGAACAGTGACACGCCCAGCGATTTTTCCATGTTCTGCACACACCGCGTCAGCGTGGGCTGTGACACAAAGCACTTCTCCGCCGCCTTGGAAAAGCTCCGCTGCTCCGCCACTGCGATCAAATACCGCAATTTGACAAATTCCACAAAACCAGCTCCTTTTTTCGCCGTTTTCTGTTATGCATTTACATTATAACGCATATTGCACGTTTTGCATAATACATTTTTCGTATGACTGATATGTGTATCTCGAATTTGACGGATGCCGTTTTTTAGTTTTATATAGTCCCATAACTTCCCGCGCACAACGCGGCGGCCGCCGTGCCATTCGAGTGAGAACGAATCCATCACAGCGCCGTAAATGTGCCGGAGTAAACTGAAGGAGGTATACCCGATGAGAAAACTGGATGCGGCTTATATCAACGGTAAGGTCTATACCGTGGATAGCGAGAATCCGGTAGCGCAGGCCTTCGGCGTAGTAGAGGATCGCTTTGCAGTCGTCGGCACGAATGAGGAGGTGCTGGCAAGCTGCACTCCCGATACCCCGGTGATCGACCTGCAGGGTCAGGTGGTGCTGCCCGGTCTGACCGATGCCCATCTGCACATCTTCGGCACAGGTCAGTTGAAGCTGGAGCTCAACGCTGTGGGCAAGACGAAGGAAGAAATTCTTGCGCTGGTCGCCAAGGCCGCCAAGGAGGCCAAGCCCGGTGAGTGGATCGTCGGCCGCGGCTGGATCAACGATGAGTGGGTCGATCCCGCATTCCCCAGCAAGGAGGAGCTGGATGCCGTCGCTCCCAATGTTCCTGTTTACCTCAAGCGCGGCTGCGGCCACGGCGCATGGGTCAACAGCAAGGCATTCGAGGTATGCGGCATCACCGATGAGACGCCCGATCCCGTGGGCGGCGAGTTCATGCGTAAGCCGGACGGCACGCTGCTGGGCTGCCTGTCCGATCAGGCGCAGGAGCCGTTCAACCGCGCCGTCCCCGCCTACAACCGCGAGCAGACGCAGAAGATCGCCCTGCTGGCGCAGGAGGGTTTCTTCAAGGTGGGTGTTACCTCTGTCCATGACGCCGGAAGCTGGGACTACTGGGTAGACGCATGGGAGGAGCTGTATCAGCAGGAGAAGCTGAAGATGCGTATGTACGTCAGCCTCCGCGTGGTGGGCCGCCCCAGCTGGGACGAGCTGTACACCAAATCCATGGAGTACTTCAAGCGCGGCGTTCGTATCGGCGCGTACAACCACCGTCTGACCTACCGTGCCTATAAGATCTCCGGCGACGGCTCTCTCGGCTCCCGCAGCGCGTGGATGCTGGACGACTACTGCGATGCACCCGGAAACAAGGGCTGTGGCAAGTGGACGGATGAGCAGCTGTATACGCTGCTGGAGCAGGCACATCGCGCCGGCTTCCAGATCTGGTATCACGGCATCGGCGACGCCGCCTGCCATCAGGCTTTGAACTGCTACGAGCGTTTGCAGAAGGAGTATCCCCGCCAGGATTGCCGCCACCGCATCGAACATTCTCAGTGCCTTGCTCCCACCGACATCCCCCGTTACAAGGAGCTGGGCGTGATCCCCACCCATCAGACCGTCTTTATCCGCACCGACAAGCGTGTGGCCGAGGCGCGCTGGGGCAAGGAGCGCCTGAAGGGCGCCTACGCATGGCGCACCCTGATCGATCAGGGCAACGTGATCCCCAATGGCAGCGACTCCCCCGTGGAGAGCTATAACCCCTTCCTCGGCATGTACTGCGCCGTCACCCGCAAGGATGAGAACGGACAGCCCGCGGGCGGCTGGTATCCCGAGGAGGCCATGACCCGCGAGGAGGCTCTGAAGTCCTATACCACCTGGGCGGCCTACGGCGCGTTTGAGGAGGATATCAAGGGCAGCATCTCCAGCGGCAAACTGGCCGACTTCATCGTCATCGACCGCGACTACATGACCTGTCCCGCTGATGAGATCAAGGACATTCAGGTGCTGCAGACCGTGGTGGGCGGCGAGACTGTCTATAAGAAATAAGCACGTACCACGCATATCCCCCAAATGCTTCTACTAAAGAGTGTGAAGGAGAAATCACTATGGAAAAAGAAAAAAATCTGACTCAGCCTGAAGAAAAGAAGAGTCTATTCTTCAAGTTTATCCACGGCATCGAGGTCGTGGGCAACAAGCTGCCGCAGCCCTTCTACCTGTTCAGCATTCTGATCGTTGTGGCCATTATCCTCTCCGTCATCTTTGCTGGCGCAACGGCCACCTATGAGAAGGCATCCTCCGCCGGCGGTGCGGTGGAGATGGTGGAGGTCACCATCAAGAACCTGCTGAATAAGGATACGATCACCTATGTGACGCAGAACATGTACAGCATCTACTACAACTTCTCCCCCATGATGATGATGGGTCTGCTGATGCTGTCCATCGGTCTGTGCGAGACCACCGGCTTCTTCGGCGCATTCATCAAGCGCACCATCGGCAAGGCCAAGCCCGCCGTGGTGTTCGCCGTGGTCGCCTTTGTGGCCATCAACGCCAACACCGCCTCCAACGCCGGTATTCTGGGCGTTACCGCCGTGGCCGGCTCTGTGTTCGGCGCCATGGGCTACAACCCATGGTTAGGTATTCTGTTGGCCTACGCCGCCGGTAACGCCGGTATGTCCGCCAACGTGTTCGTCGGCAACCTGGACGTGCTGATCAGCGGTATCAACGAGTCCGTCTGTGCGCCGCTGGGCATCGACATTTCCACCGTTCACGTGCTGCAGAACTGGTACTTCATGGGCACCTGCGCCATTGTGCTGACCGCCGTGTTCACGTGGGTCACCGTCAAGTTCGTCCGCCCCTTCATCGGCGAGCCCAAGGATCTGAGCCTTGTGCTGCAGGACAACGCCACCCACGAGCTGACCCCCGAGGAGCGGAAGGGTCTGCGTGCCGCCGGTCTCTCCGCCATCATCTATCTGGCCGTTCTGGTGGCCATCTGCATCCCCAAGAACTCCTTCTTCCGCGCCGATAACGGCAGCATCCTGCCCAACTCCCCGCTGCTGAAGAGCGTTCTGACACTGCTGTTCCTGTTCTTCCTCGTCACCGGCTGCGCCTACGGCCGTAAGTCCGGCTTCATCAAGAAGTGGAACGAGCTGCCCGGTCTGCTGGCTAAGAGCATCAACTCCATGGTCAACTTCATGGTCATCGCTCTGCCCGCCTCCGTGTTCATCTACCTGTTCAACGCCTCCAACATCCCCACCTATCTGGGCGCTGTGGGCGGCGGTTGGCTGAAGTCCACCGGCTTCACCGGCTTTGGTCTGTTCTTCCTGGTGGCACTGCTGTCCACCTTCCTGAACCTGTTCATGACCTCCGGCTCTGCCAAGTGGATGATCCTGGCTCCCATCCTGATCACCATGCTGTATA
>USGS01000001.1 GCA_900554275.1 uncultured Eubacteriales bacterium | reverse complement strand
GGGAAAGCGTTCCCGCCCTGTTGTTTGCCGTCGCCTCGCTGCCTCTTTGGGGCGTGGTGCGCCTGTACGCCTCCTGCTTTTACGCCACCGGGCAGACGCGCCGCAGCCTGTTCTTTATTTTTGGCGATCCGCTTGGCGCAAGCCCCCTGTTTCTGTTCCTTCTGCCGCCGATGCTGGGCGTGAACGGCATCTGGGCCGCGGCTCCCGCAGCACAGGCGCTGCTGTTCCTCTGCCTGCTGGGCATGTTCCGCCAGGATGGCCGCCGCAGCGTGCAGCGCACCTGAAAACGCCGTTTTCCCACGGGCCTCCGGCCTGTGCAACCACCGGTTGACACATTGCCCGGCGCCGGTTGGTGGCGCGCAACCGCCCGGCGGGGTATGCTGGAAGCACCCCGGAGCGCACCAGGCCCCGGCAACAAAACAGTGAGGTGCAGTGATATGATTTTTGCGGATAAGGTCGTCCAGCTTCGAAAAAAAAGCGGCTGGTCGCAGGAGGAGCTTGCGGAAAAACTGAATGTAACACGGCAGTCCGTCTCCAAATGGGAGGGCGCACAATCCATTCCCGACCTTGAAAAGATTTTGCAGCTGGCGCAGATCTTCGGCGTCAGCACAGACTATCTGCTGAAAGACGAGCTGGCGGAAGCCGAATACACGAAATCCGATGATTCCTCCTCGGTGCGCCGCGTCTCCATGGAGGAGGCCAACGCTTTTCTTCAGGTGAAGCAGGCTACGGCCGGACGCATCGCCTTTGCCACTTTTTTATGCATCCTCTCACCCATCTGCCTGTTCCAGTTGGCTGCCGCCAGCGAGACGGGCATGCTGCCCATCCGTGAAAATCTGGCCGGCGGCGCGGGGATGATCGTGATGCTCCTGCTCGTCGCAGTTGCTGTGGCGATGTTCATCTCCTGCGGCGGCATGACGAGCCCTTATGCCTATCTGGAGGCCGAAGTGTTTGAAACGGAATACGGTGTATCCGGCATGGTGCGGGAACGCCAACGTCAGTACCGCAGCACCTACACGCGGTACAATGTTTTGGGCGCCTGCCTGTGTATCCTTTCTGCCATTCCTTTGTTCGGCGGCGCGTTCCTCTCGGAAAACGGGCTTTTTCTTGTGGGCATGCTCTCCGTCATGCTGCTTCTGATCGGCCTCGGGGTGATTTTTTTCATCGTGGGCGGCGTCAACTGGGCCAGGGGCAGCGGGGCCGTATGGAGCCGCACCCGTCCGGCGTCCGTCCAGTCCGACAGCAGCAGCTCCGCCGCCGGGGCCGTGGCCAGCACGTCGGCCCAGCGGGGAAACACCAGGATATCCCCCAGGGTCTCCCGGGTCAGGCCCAGGGCCATGAGACTGCCCAGAAGGTCCCGGTGGGTCAGGGCGTCCTCCTCATAAAACGAGGCCCGGACCACCCGGACGGCGTCCTCCTCCGGGGCCTCCTGCCACTCCGGCAGGAACCACAGCTGCCGCCGCTGGGCGCCGTCGTACCCGCCCCAGAAGGCGTAGCCCTCCGTCACGGACAGGGCGTTCAGCAGCCGCTGGGCCGCCGCCTGCTCCGCCGGGGACAGAAAGCCCGTCCCTTCCGGCAGATTCCGCCGCCGGCACTGTTCATATTTGTCCCAGACCCGGCCCAGCAGCAGCCGCTCATCGCCGTTTGCCGCCAGCCGGTCCAGCATTTCCCGTTTATCCATGGTATTCCCCCAGATTCTGGGTGTGATAGAGTCCGGCATAGGCCCCGTTTGCCGCCAGCAGCTGCTGATGGGTGCCCTGCTCGGCGATGCGGCCATCCCGGATCACCAGGATGCGGTGGGCGGCCCGGATGGTGGAGAGCCGGTGGGCGATGATGAGGGTGGTGCGGCCCCGGCTCAGCTCGTCGAAGGCGTGCTGGATCTTCGCCTCGGTGATGCTGTCCAGAGCCGAGGTGGCCTCGTCCAGGATCAGGATGGGCGGGTCCTTCAGGAAGATCCGGGCAATGGCCACCCGCTGCTTCTGCCCGCCGGAGAGCAGGGTACCCCGCTCGCCCACATAGGTGTCGAACCCGTCGGGCATGGCGGCAATATCGTCGTACAGCTCCGCCCGGCGGGCGGCTTCCTCCACCTCCCGGTCGGAGGCGTCGGGCTTACCGTAGCGGATGTTCTCCCGAATGGTGTCGGCAAACAGGAACACGTCCTGCTGGACGATGCCGATGGACCGGCGCAGGGAGTGCTGGGTCAGGCGGCGCACGTCGGTCCCGTCCACGGATACCACGCCGCTGTCGGGGTCGTAAAACCGGGGGACCAGCTGGCACAGGGTGCTTTTGCCGCCGCCGGAGGGGCCGACGATGGCCACCGTCTCCCCGGGCTGCACCGTCAGGTCCACCCCGTGGAGCACCTCGGGGCTGCCGTCGTCATAGGAGAAGTGCACGTTCTCCAGGGCCACCCGGCCCTGCACCTGCGTCAGCTCCACGGCGTTGGGGGCGTCCTGAATGGTGGGCTCCGTGGCCATCAGCTCGATGAACCGGTGCAGGCCCGCAAAGCCGTTGGAGAACATCTCGGCGAAGTTGGCCAGCTTCCGGACGGGGCTGATGAAGGTGGTGATATACAGGCTGAAGGTAATCAGGTCGATGTAGTTCAGCCGGTCCTTCATAATCAGCCAGCCGCCTGCGGCGATCACCGCCACGGACAGCAGGCTGATGAACAGCTCCATGCTGGCGTTGAAAAAGCCCATTTCCTTGTGGAAATTGCGCTTGGAGGTTTTGAACACCTCGTTGGCCCCGTCGAACCGCCGCTGCTGCTGGGCCTCGTTGGCGAAGGCCTTGGTGGTGCGGACACCGGAGAGGCCGGACTCGATCTCGGCATTGATGGCGCCGGTTTTTTGCTTGGCGGCCCGGGACGCCTGGGACATCTGGCGGCGGCGGTACACCACCACCAGCAGGAACACGGGGATGATGCAGCACACCACCAGGGCCAGCCGCCACTGGATGGAGAACATCACCGCCAGCGCCCCCACAATGGTGACAAGCGAGATGAACAGGTCCTCCGGCCCGTGGTGGGCCAGCTCCGTCAGCTCAAACAGGTCCGTGGTCAGGCGGCTCATCAGCTGGCCGGTGCGGTTTTTATCGTAAAAGTCAAAGCCCAGGTCCTGCATATGGGCGAACAGGTCCCGGCGGATATCCGCCTCCACCAGGATGCCGAAGGTGTGGCCCCAGTAGCCCACGATGAAGTAAAGCCCCGCCCGGAGGACAAAGGCCGCCACCACCAGGGCCATGACCGTGAAGAAAATGGAAAACCGCTTATCCGGCAGCCAGTGGTACATGGCGGTGCGGGAGATCAGGGGAAAGGCCAGGTCGATGACGGCGATGAAGAAGGCGCAGCTGATATCCAGCAGGAACAGGCCCCGGTGGGGGCGGAAATAGGACAGGAAAATGCGCAGCGGTCTGCGGGTCTGGTAATCTTTGGTGGTCATGGTCTCTCTCTTTCTGAAAAAATGGGCACAATTGCCCAGTGTCTTGTTATGAATAGTATAACACACCGCCCCCCCTGGCGCAAGGCGGGGTTTTGTGTTAATATGTGTTCAAAAGTGAGAAAAATTGCCGTGGGTTTTGGCCCTGCGGTGTGTACTATAGAGTAGAGAGAAACAGGGAGGCGACGGACATGGACGACAAGCAGCTGATGGCGCAGATCGCCGCCGGGGACCAGGCGGCCCTGCAGACCCTGCTGCGACGGCACGGACCGCTGCTGCAATATATCCTGAAACCCATTCTGACAGACCCCCGGGAGCGGGAGGAGTGCCTGGCGGATATCTCCCTGCGCCTGTGGCAGCGGGCCGGGGACTATGCGCCGGAGCGGGGGCAGTTCGTGCCGTGGCTGACGGTGCTGGCCCGGAACATGGCCCTGAACCGGGCCAGGCGGCTGCGGAGGGAGGAGCCCCTGGACGAGACCATGCCCCACGGGGACGGCAGCGCCGAGGAGGCCCTGCTGCAAAAGGACCGGCGGGAACAGCTTCAGACGGCCATCCGGTCCCTGGGCCGTGAGGAACAGCAGCTGTTCTTCCGGAAGTATTACTACTGCCAATCCACCGCCCAGATCGCCGCAGAGCTGGGCATCACGGAGCGGGCCGCCGAGGGGCGGCTGTACCGCCTGCGGCAGGGGCTGCGCCAAAAGTTAGGGGGTGAGCTGGATGACTGACGACCTGCGCTTTGACGAGCTGCTCCGCGAGGACGCCGCCGCGCTGCCGCCGCCGTCTGACAGCGCGGTAAACCCGTGGCAGACGGCCATGAGCCAGATCCTATGGGGCATGGGCCTGACCACCATCACACTGAATATCCTGTATTTGGACTACATCCTGCCTGCGCTGGGCGCGGTGCTGCTGGTGCTGGGCTTCCGCACCCTGCGGCGTGAGAACGCGCCCCTGGGCTGGTGCTATAAGCTGGCGCTGGCGGCGCTGCTCCTCCGGGGCGTGATCTATGTGCTGCTGGCCCTGCCGGTGGAGCTGGGCAACACCCTGGCCTACTGCACCGCGCTGGTGACGCTGGCGCTGTATATCTGCCTGTGGCGGGGCATGGTGGGCGTGTCCCGCCGCGCCGGGGCGGAGAAGCCCGCCGCGCCCGCTGCCGGGGCAATGGCGGTGCTGTACGGCCTCCTGCTGCCCCTGGCCTATATCGGGCTGGAGGGATGGCTGCTGGTCGTGCCGCTGCTGGTCATCTATATCGTCATTCTGCGGAGCATGGCCAGGCTGTCCCGCTCCCTGGCGGACACCGGCTACGTCATCACGGCAGCGCCGGTGCGCCTGCCGGGCTGGGCGGTGCTGTGGGGCAGCCTGGGGCTGCTGCTGGCGGCCATCCTGCTGGCCGCGTTTCTGGGCCAGCGCTATCCCACGGACTGGCAGGCCCGGGAGGACGCGCCCCAGGATACAGCCCTCCGGCAGGAGCTGCTGGAGCTGGGCTTCCCGGAAACCGTGCTCAACGACCTGACCGATGACGAGGTGGCGGCGCTGGACGGCGCGGCGGAGGTCTACGTCCAGGAGGATACAGAGTGGGGAAAGGACACCTACCGGGAGCTGACCACCGGCAAGTGGTACGACGATGCGCTTCCCGGCAACTGGAAATATGACAGCGCGAAGAAGCAGAGCGATGGCTCGTATCTGTATACCTACCGCGTCTACGACGTGCCGGTGTGTACCGTGACCCATGTGACGGTGGTGCTGGACGAAACACCCCAGCGGGCGGTATTTATCCAGCATGTCACCGTCAACGGCGATGCAATGACCGATTTCACCCAGGGCATCGAGGTCTGGCCCGTGTGGTATTCCGCTCCCCAGGACTGGACGCGGGGCGGCTATTGCGGCGGACGGGTGCTGTGCGACAGAAGCGGCCAGCCGCTGGCCGCGCCGTTCTCCCAGCTGGAGCAGACCGCCACCACCACGCAGGGCTTTTTCGGCAAGTCCACCCGGGAAACCGTCACCGCCGTGTGGTCCTGGCCGCGCCGCGCCGCCAACAGACGGGCGTATCTGATCTTCGACGCCGTCGGCCTGGCGGACGAGTGGACGTATCTGGACGGCTGGTGCAACTACGCCCGGCAGCTGCGGCCTGTCTATCCCTGTCAGGACGCGCTGTCGCTGTGGCATGGCTTCGGCAGGGGAGGGAAGGTGGACACATACCAGACCTCCATGCAGGAATTCCGCTCCAAAGAGTCAACGCCTTCAATGCAGGGATAAAAGCAACAGCCCCCGGCGAAAGCCGGGGGCTAAATTTTCCGTTTATTCCGTCATGATCTTCAGGATCACGCGGTCGGTCTCCCGCATACCCTGGGAGGCCAGCACGCCCACGTGGCGGATGGTGTCCTCCACGTCCGTGCCGAGGATACCATGGCCGGGCTGGAAGTTATTGCCGTCAAAGGCCATGTCGCAGCCCAGCAGCCCGCAGCTCACGCCCATGGCGATCTTGCTGGCGCAGCTGGCCTTCGCGCCGTCGCAGATGCAGCCGGAGATCATGGCCACCGCGTTCTCCAGTGTGTGGCAGATGGTCTCGTAGTCCGCGCCCTGCAGCCACGCCACGCCGCAGCCCGCGCCTACGCCGGCGGACACCGCGCCGCAGTAGGCGCTGAGACGGCCGATGCCGGTCTTCTGGTGGATGGTGATCAGGTCGCTGAGGCATACGGCCCGGAGGATCCTCTCGTCGTCCGCGCCCATGAGCTTGCCGTATTTCCAAACGGGCACGGAGGCGGTGATGCCCTGATTGCCCGAGCCGGAGACGATGACCACCGGCATCTCGCAGCCGTTCATCCGGGCGTCAGACCCGGCGGCGGCCCAGGCCCGCGCCTGCGTTTCCCAGTCCTGGGACGTTTGCAGCAGCGTCGAGCCGATGTTGGCGCCCCAGCTGTTTCGCAGGCCCTCGGCGGCGATGGCGGTGTTCTTTTCGATCTGCCGTCCCACCGTGGGCAGGATGGCGTCTATGGGTACAGTTTCGGCGAATGTGATGATGTCCCTCACGTTGAGAACGGACTTGTCCTGCAGGTTGTCCTCGGCGTTGCCGGTAACAGGCAGCTCCTTCAGCACCTGGCCGTCCTTTTCGATGTAGATGATGTTCGTGTGGTTGTTGGCCACCCGGACGCAGGCATGGTGCGCTCCCCGCCAGCCGGTGAGCCTGATGTCCAGCAGGCAGGGCGTCTCGGGACAGGTGACGCGGATGTCCGTGGCATCCAGATAGCCCTGGATGGCCGCCACATCGTTTTCCGTCACCCTGGCCAGAACCTGAAGCTCCGCGTCGGCGTCGCCGGCCACTATGCCCACGGCGATGGCGGCGTCGATCCCGCGGCGTCCGCCCGTGTTGGGGACGACCACGGATTTCACGTTCTTCAGGATGTTTCCGCTGACCTCAGCCAGCACTTTTTCCGGTTTTCCGCCCAACACCTCGCGCAGTTTTGCGGCACAGTACGCGACGGCGATGGGCTCTGTACACCCGGTGGCCAGCAGGAGCTCCTCCTGCAGGATCGCCGTATAGGCGGCGATCTTAGAGTCGTTCAACATCACACATTCTCCTTTGTTCAGTTGTTATATTCCATCAGGCCCGCGGGCCGGACAGTCTCACAGGGCGGGGACGTCATCCTCCTGATGCACCCAGTCGTTCACGTCCACCACCTTGAACTCCGTCTCTGTGCGGCGGATGATGACCCGGGTGATGCCGGCGTTGATGACCTGGCGGCGGCACATGGCACAGCTGGTGGCGTCGCCCAGCAGCGCGCCGGTTTGACCGTCCCGGCCCACCAGGTACAGGGTGCTGCCCACCATGTCCCGGCGGCTGGCAGAGATAATGGCGTTGGCCTCGGCGTGGACGCTGCGGCACAGCTCGTACCGCTGTCCCCGTGGGACCTGCATGGCCTCCCGGGTGCAGAAGCCCATGTCCACGCAGTTCTTCCGCCCGCGGGGCGCGCCGTTGTAGCCGGTGGAGATGATCTCATCGTTCTTGACGATGATCGCGCCGTACACCCGGCGCAGGCAGGTGGCCCTCTCCAGCACCGTTTCGGCGATGTCCAGATAGTAGTTTTCCTTGCTGATGCGTTCCATGAGGCCGCCTCCTTTACATTGCTGATTTCATTATAGTATACCGGCGCGGCGGTGGCAAGGAAAGTTTCCCGCAGCGACACATGGCATTGTGACGAATTTTTGGAGCAAAAAGTGGACAAAAAGACGGACGCTTTCGCGTCCGTCCTGTCCTGTGAGGGATATTATGCGTTTTTGAACACCGTCTCCGGGGCGGCGATGACCACCCGAGTGTTGTCGGCTACCGAGCCGGTGAGGAAGGCGTTGCCGCCCACCACGGAGTGCTCGCCGATGACCGTCTCGCCGCCCAGGATGGACGCGCCGGAGTAGATGGTCACATAGTCGCACACGGTGGGATGGCGCTTGCCCGGCAGGCTGGCATGGCCGGCCCTGGGGGACAGTGCGCCCAGCGTCACACCCTGGTACAGCTTGACGTGGCTGCCGATCACGGTGGTCTCGCCGATGACGATGCCTGTGCCGTGGTCGATGAAGAACCACGGGCCGATCTGCGCGCCGGGGTTGATGTCGATGCCGGTGCGGCTGTGGGCGTATTCCGTCATCATCCGGGGGATCATGGGGATCTGCCGCAGGTACAGCTCGTGGGCGATGCGGTAGACGAAAATGGCGAACAGACCGGGGTAGGCGAAGATGATCTCCTCCTTGTCGGCGGCGGCGGGGTCGCCGTCGAAGGTGGCCTCGATATCCGTCATCAGCGTCTGCTGGATGCGGGGCAGCTGCTCCAGTATCTCGTGGGTCAGCGCGGCGGCGGCGAAGGACTGGTCCTCCGGCAGCGCCAGGGCGATCTGGGCGCTGAGGGCCGTCTCGATGCGCTCCAGCAGCAGCGCGGCGTAGTTCTCCGCCGGCAGGGTCATCAGCTGCGGGTCGCCGAAATAGGCGGGGAAGAACAGCCGCCGCAGCTCCTTGATGATGCCGATGATCGCGCCGCGGTCCGGCAGGCGCAGACGCTTGCCATACAGCGGTACGGCGGAATGGGTCATGGTGTCCGCCATGGAGCGGGCGATGTCAGCGTTGGAAGTCATAGTTATCTCCTCCGACAGAAATAGAAATACAAAAGGACGGCAGGAGGTGCGCCGCGCACCTTCCGCCGTCCTGCTTATGCGGGACAAGGCAGCCCTTCGGACTGCTCAGACAGAACATACATGACGCATCCGGGCGCAGTACACCAGGCCCGCACAACAGGTGGACGGACAACAACAGGTGCAGTTGGCGAAGCGGATGATCATGTGAGTTGCTCCCTTATATCGTACTGCACCATTATATAGGGGTGCGCGCCGTTTGTCAACCAAAATCAGACCAAAAGGGTAGTGTTTTCCAAAAGGGCGCCAAAAGGGCCAAAAGGGCCAAAAGGGTCAGGAAGATTTTTCCAGCCCTCAAATTCCGCTCCACCGCGCCATTTTCCAATTCGACCTGCTTTTTCATTTCATGTGTTGGGCATCCTCTGCGCAAAGTAAAGCTGTCGCGGCGACAAAACAAAAGAAAACGAGGGGTGAGTAGCTTGTATGAAACGCGCAAGACCTCAACAATACGGCGCAGCGCCGGATGGCTGCTGGCCGTCGTATTCGCGCTCTCTCTGTGCTGGCAGCAGGCTTTGGCCTCCCCCGCGGAGGAGAAGACCGTGATCCCCTTGGGGAAAGCGGTGGGCATCAAGCTCTTTGCAGACGGCGTATTGGTGGTGGGCCTGACGGAGAACAGTGATTGTCCGGCCCGCCAGTGCGGCCTGCGGGAGGGCGACATCATCACCGCCGTGGGCGGCCGGCACATCTCATCCACGGAGCAGGTGCAGGCGCTGCTGCAAACCAACGGCGGCGAGCCGCTGGCGCTGACGGTACACCGCGGCCAGCGGACGCTGTCCATGACCGCCTGCCCTGTGCAGAACAGCGGCGGCACGTGGCAGCTGGGCGCATGGATACGGGACAGCATGGCGGGCATCGGCACGCTGACCTACTATGACCCGTCCACAGGGCAGTACGGCGCGCTGGGCCACGGCATCACCGATGTGGACACCGCCCAGCTCATGCCGCTGTCCTCCGGCTCGATCATGGAGACCACGGTCAAGGCGGTGAAAAAGGGTGTCAAGGGCGATCCCGGCGAGCTGAAGGGCGACTTCTCCGTCCAGCGTGACGTGGGCACCGTCACCGTCAACAGCGACGGCGGCATCTTCGGCACGGTGGCGGACGCCGGCTTCCTCACCGGCGGCACGCCCGTGCCGGTGGCCTCGCCCAGCCAGGTCAAAACGGGACGCGCCACCATTCTCGCCACCGTCCACGGTGACGACACGGCGGAATACACGGTGGACATCGTCCGCGTCTACGGCGACGGCGCATCCACCCGCAATATGCTCCTGCACATCACCGACCAGCGTCTGTTGGACGCCACCGGCGGCATCGTGCAGGGCATGAGCGGCAGCCCCATTCTGCAAAACGGCCGCATCGTGGGCGCTGTGACCCACGTGCTGCTGAACGACCCCACCCGGGGCTACGGCATCTTCCTGGAGAATATGCTCTCCATGGCCGGATAGGAGGCGACACCATGTTTTCCCTGCTGATCAAGGACACCACCCGCGCCCAGCGGGAGGAGATCGTCCGCCGCAGCCTCAACGCCTGCGGCTCGCCCTGTGACGGCTGCAATGGCTGCGGCAACGCCGGCGGCGGGCGCATCGACGCCATCTACCAGCCCTATATCGACGGCGAAAAGGAGCTGGCGGACATCAACGCCGAATACGCCGCCTCCCGCAAGCTGATCCGCTGACGCAAAAGCAGCGGGGGACGCCGTAAGGCGTCCCCCGCTCGCTCACTGCTGTTCCTGCTCGTAGGCCTCCCGCACGGCGATAGCCAGCTGGTCGGCGCAGGACGTAGGCCGCGGCCCGCAGGTATTCCCCCGCAGCAGCGTCTCGATCTGCGCCACCGTCATGCCGTCCACCAGCTTGCTGACGGCCTTCAGATTGCCGTCACAGCCGCCCCGGAAATGCACGTCATGCACCCGGTCGCCGTCCAGCCGGAACGTGATTTGGCTGGAACAGGTCTGTCTCGTCTTATAGGTATGCTCCATATTTCGTCACTCCTTCGGTATTTTTTCATAGCTCATGGGCTTTCCGCCCGCCACCGTCACCTGATAGCCTGTCCCCGGCAGCGGATTGTAGTCATACCGCGTGCCGCCGAACCAGCTCATCATCAGCCCCGATGTCACGCCGCCGTGGATGACGCACACCGCGTCCTCCCCCGCCGCCAGCACAGGCCCGATGGCCTCCAGACTGCGTTCCAGCACCTGGGGCGCACTCTCCCCGTTGGGACAGGCATTATGCTCTCCGTCCTCAGCCCAGGCCCGGAACGATGGGTCGTGCTCCAGATCTCCGGTATAGGGCCGCATCTCGAAATCGCCGAAATCCATCTCCCGCAGACCCGGCAGCACCGTAAAGGGCACGTCGCCGTAGATGGCCCGCAGCGTCTGCTCCGCCCGGAGCATCCCGCTGGTGTAATACCGCTTTCCCGTGGGGTACACGCCCCCGGCGGCCCGCTTTTTCAGCTCCTCCAGCGATTCGGGCAGCACCGGTATATCCGCCGCCCCGTAATACAGTCCGTTGCGGCTTCCCTCCGTCTCGCCGTGCCGCAGCAGCGTCAGCTTCATTTCAACACCTCCGTCAATCCGCACAGCACCCGTGTCACATGCTCCGCCTCCCGGGCCAGCCGCTGCACCAGCACACCGTGGCGCTCCCGCCACGCCCGCTCCTGCCCGTCCATGGGCACGATGCCGCCGTTCACCTCCCGGGTGATGACCACCGCGTCCCGGAACAGCGGCAGATAGGGTGTCACGTCCTCCCGGCGGCTCAGCGCCTCCAGATGCCGATAGCATCGCTTTCCCGGCACAGGTACACCCAGTGCCAGGTCGCATACATCCTCGTCTGTCAATCCATACCGCTTCACGGCGTATTCCAGCTTTCCCTGAAACGCGCCGCCTATGATCAGCTCCATATTTACCTCCAAACCGCCAGCGTCACCGCGCCACACAGCTCGCCCACCGTCAGGGCGAAGCCCGATATATCGCCGGACATTCCGTCCAGCTGCCGGAAGCCGTACCACACCGCCAGGCCGTAGCCCGCCGCCGCCATGAGCGGGGCAAAGCTCCCCGCCAGCACCGCCGGCAGCGCCGCGGACGCCGTCAGGCACACCGCCGCGAACCACACCGGCCCGCCGCCCCGTGCCATCTCGCTGTACTGGCTGCTGCCCAGCGGCCGCAGCGTCAGCACCGCCAGCGATGCACAGGACCGGCTGGCCACCGGGATCAGCGCCAGCCCCCACAGGGACAGCCCCCGGGCCGACAAAAACGCGCTCCACTGGCCCATAGCCAGCAGCACCATGCAGATCACCGCGAACGCCCCGCAGTGGGAGTCCTTCAATATCCGCCGCCGCGTCTCCAGATCCCGGCGGCTCATCACCGCGTCACACACGTCCATAAAGCCGTCCAGATGCAGAAAGCCTGTGGCCAGCCACGGCGCGGCGGCCAGCAGCGCCGCTGCCAGCGGGCCGGGCAGCCACTGGACAAGGCAGGCGCACAGCGCCCACACACCGCCCACGATGCAGCCCACCAGCGGCAAGCACGCCAGCATCCTCCGCCGGGCGCTCTCCCGCCATACCTTCTTCGGGCAGGGGATGGCCAAAAACATCCCCCAGGCCATGAAAAAGCCGTATACCCAGTCACCCACGGGGCAGCGCCCCCTTCCATATCCGGGGCAGCCCCCCGGCCATCTCGCACACCACGTCGAACTCCGCTGCCAGCCCCCGGCAGATACGGGCCAGCCCCCGGACGTACACCTCCGTGCCGTCCCGGTACTCCTCGCCGCCCCGCCAGATGTCGTCGCACACGGCGATAAAATGAGCCGGATACCGGCTGACGTGCCGCAGCTCCGCCAGCACCCGCTCCCCGGCCTTTTCGTCCATCTCGCCGCCGTAGGGAAACATCTGCTCCGACAGGCAGGCCGTCACGCTGTCGAACAGCACCGTGCCCGCCGGGTCGATCTCGCCCAGCCCCGCCGGCAGGTCGAAGCTCCGCTCCACCGTGGTGAAGCCCATGCCCGCCCGGTCGTCCCGGTGACGCTGGATGCGGGCCTCGTCCTCCCCGTCGTGGGGCGTCATGGTGGCCCAGTAGTACAGCGGCCCGCCGCCGGCCAGTGATGCCGCCAGCCTTTGGGCGGCGGTGCTTTTGCCGCTCTTGCCGCCGCCGATAAACAACGCTCTCATGCTCCCTCCACCGTAAAGGCGTCCACCGCCCGTATCTCCTCCAGATAATCGTCCTGTATGGCCGCCTCCGCGAAGGTGGCCATACCCCGCATCACGCCGCAGGCGCCCTCCAGCACCCGGAACAGCAGCGGACAGCCGCTGCCCTCCCCCAGCCGCATCCCTAAATGCAGGCAGGGTGTCATACCCAGCTCCCGGGCCGCCATTCGGTAGCCCGGCTCATAGGAGTCGTGGGACAGGAAGATGTAGTCCGCCGCCGCGGGGCACAAACGCACGGCGCACAGCGCCGCCGCCACGGAGATGAACCCGTCCGCCGCTGCGGGGATACGCTCGTGGGCGCAGCCTAAAAACGCGCCGGTCATGGCAGCAAGATCCAGCCCGCCCACCGCCGTCAGCACGTCCAGCACATCCCGGCGGTCTATGGCCCGCCGGGTAACGGCCTGCCGCAGCACCGCCTTCTTCCGGGCAAAGCCCTCGTCCGTCAGTCCGCCGCCCCGGCCCGTCACCGTGTCTATGTCCGCCCCGGTCAGCACCGCCAGCACGGCGGCGGAGGTGGTGGTGTTGCCGATGCCCATCTCACCGATGCCCAGCGCCGTCACGCCGTCCCGCCGGGCCAGCGCGGCCTGCTCCATGCCCGCCGCCAGCGCGTCCAGCGCCTGCTGTCGGGTCATGGCGTCCTCCCGAGCGATGTTGCCGGTGGTGCGGCGGATATGCCGGTCTAAAATGGCGTCACAGTGGGGGTCCTGCTCCATACCCACGTCCACCACCGCCACCTGGTCGCCGAAGCACGCGGCCAGTGACGACATTCCCGTCACGTGCCGGGTCATGTTCACCGCCTGCTGCCGTGTCACGGACCGGGGCGCGCAGGACACGCCCTCGTCCACCACGCCGTTGTCGGCGGCGAACACCGCCACCCGGCACTTATCCATGGCAGGACACACCTGTCCGGTGATGCCCGCCAGCCGGACGGAGATGGTCTCCAGCTCCCCCAGGCTGCCCGGCGGCTTGGCCAGCTCCGCCTGACGCTTTTCCGCGGCATCCATGGCCGCCCGGTCCGCCGGGGTGATGGCCTGTATATACGCTTGCAGCTCCTGCTCTGTCATGTGTGCTCCTCGATATAGCCTCTCTCCGCCAGCCATATAAGCGATGGCCGGCAGTCCTGATTTTCAATGGTAAAGGTAGCCTCCGGCGCGGCCCGCAGCACCGCGTCCAGCACCGCCTCCATGGGGATGCTCCCTTCCCCCAGCGCCTGGTGCAGGTCAGTGTCGCCCACGTTGCTGTGCAGATGCACATGGCGCAGCCAGGGCGACATAGGTGTGATCCATTCCAGCGGCGGTGTGTCGCTGACGCAGGTGTTGGCGTGGCCCACGTCCAGACACAGCCCCAGCCGGGGATCGTCCACCCTGGACGCGATCTGCACCAGCGTCTCCGGCGACGGCTCCATCACGTTCTCCAGCGCCACGGTCATATTCTCCGGCAGCTTGTCCAGCAGCGCCCGCCAGAACAGCATCGACTGCTCCACATACCACTCCGGGTAATACACGTGGGGGATGAACCCACCGTGGCACACCATCCGCGTCACGCGCAGGTCCGCCGCCTGCCCCGCCGCCTGCAAAAGGCGCTTTTCCGCCACCTGCCGCACCAGCGGGTCGATGGCGCAGGGCGTCAGCTCGGCAAAGGGCGCGTGAAACCAGAAGCGATCCACGCCCTCCATATCCCGGCGCACCTGCCGGGCCGTCTCCGGCGTATCCAGCATGGGCGCATAGCAGAAGGCGGTGATCTCATAGCCCGCGCCCCACCGGCGCGCCAGCGCCGCCGCCTGTCCGTCCATCCCGGACAGGTACAGCTTGTCTTTCAGGCTTCGCGCCATGCGGTCGCCTCCCTTCGATGGTCTACCACGGATTATAGCATACTTCGCCAAAAATAAAAAGCCCCCGTTCAGCGGAACGGGGGCAGTCTTTCCAAAAATGGACACCATAAAGCGGAGGACTGTCTGGCCCTCCGCGGATATGGCAGGAAGATGAAATGAAAAAAGTTTCTTGTAGCTGATGTATGTATCATACCCGCCGCTTATTAAAAAAATACGTATGGAATTATTAAAAAACTCTAAAACCTTTTCACGTTTTTTAAAATTATTTCCAGTTTTTTTCAAGATTTTTTCAAGGGTTTTTCAGGTCTTTCGGCCCTTTTCCTCCCGCATTTTCCGGAAAAATTCCCCCAGCAGTGCCCGGCTTTCCTCCCCCAAAATGTTCCCAAAAAGCTGCGGTTTGCAGGGAAACTCCTCCATAAACAGGTTCAAAACGCCGCCGCACGCGCCCATCGCCTCGTCCCGCGCCCCGTAGAACACCCGTCCCACCCGTGCGTTGATGATCGCCCCCGCGCACATGGGACACGGCTCCAAGGTCACGTACAGATCGCACCCCTCCAAACGCCACGAGCCCAGTGTTTTACAGGCCTCCGCCATTGCCTCCATCTCCGCGTGGGAGCGGACATCCTGCTTTTCCTCCCGTTGGTTTCGCCCCTGTCCGATGATTTTGCCACCATGCACGATGACGCAGCCCACCGGCACTTCGCCGTGCTCCGCCGCCTCACGGGCCAGCTCCAGCGCCCGCTCCATATACGCTTCCCGCTCCATTTTTGTTCCTCCTGTGTGACTAACTCCTGTCATATTTGTCCAAACTATCCGTACACTACTTATGATAGGGAGGACTCATCATGGCTCGAAAAAATGCTTCCGATCCCATTATCCACGAGATGCAGCAGGAGCTGCTGCGCACCAATCAGGCCCTGAAGGACGCCTACACCCGCTTTGACTGCGTCTGCGACACCGACCTGATCGACGCCTGTATTTACGAGATCAACGCGCTGAAGGCCCGCAGCAACTACCTTCTGCGCCGCATCAAGGCCCGCAGCGGCGAGGATGTCTCCTCCGGTGTTCCTCACGCTGTGCCGGTGCGGACAGAGGATGCCGCCGTGGCCGCTGCGGCCATAAAGGAGGGAGACGTATGTCCGTCATAGAAAAATGCGCGCTGGGCCTGGTGCTGCTGTTTTTAGCGGTGGCCTGCGCCGCGCTGCTTCGCAAGCCGCTGAAAATGGTGCTGCGGGTGGTGCTGAACAGCGCCCTGGGCTTCGGCGCACTATGGCTGCTGAACGCCACCGCCGCCGTTACCGGCATCTCCCTGGGTCTGAACCTGTTCAATGCCCTCACCATCGGCGTGCTGGGTGTGCCGGGCCTGGGGCTTCTGCTGCTGGTAAAGTGGGTACTTATTTAACTCAGCGCTGCTGCTCCTGCAGGTCCCAGCCGTACAGCGGATACCGCTGCACCGCGCCGAACAGCTTCTTTTTCAGATCAGGATACCGCCGCTCCAGCTCCGCCAGCAGCTCCTTTACCTCCTGGCGGCGGCTGTGGCCATCCATGGGGCAGGTGTTCTTCACCACCGGCAGCTCCAGCTTCGCCGCCACGCGGCGGATGTCTGTCTCCTGGCAGTACAGTAAGGGCCGTATCTGCGTGATGCCGGTGCGGTCCAGGTACGTCACCGGCTGAAAGCAGCCGATGCGTCCCTCAAACACCAGGTTCATCAGCAGCGTCTCCACGGCGTCGTCGTAATGATGCCCCAACGCGATCTTGTGAATGCCCCGCTCCGTCAGCGCTGTATGCAGGCTGCCCCGCCGCAGCTTGGCGCACAGGGAGCAGGGGTTTTTCTCTTTCCGCTCGTTGAACACGATGTCGTACACCGGCACAGCGATGCGGGTATACGGCACGTTCAGCTTCTCGCAGTAGTCCGCCACCGGGCTGAAGTCCATGCCGGGCATCCCCGTTTCCAGGGTGATGGCCTCCACCCGGAACGGCTTGGGATAGAACTCCTGCAGCCGTGCCAACGCCGTCAGCGTCAGCAGACTGTCCTTGCCGCCGGACACGCCCACGGCCACCGTCTCCCCCGCCGAGATCATATCGTAATCCTCCACACAGCGGCGGACCAACCCCAAAATATGCTGCACGCTCAGCCCTCCTATAGCAAAACCGAAATTGCGTTCCGAGAAAACAAGAGTTTTCAAGAGAAACCAAGAGAAAACACAAGATGTATCTGTCATAAATCAATTTGTCGTTGACATCCCGCCGCGCCTGTGTTATAAATATCCTTGCGCGGTCACGCGCTTTCTCCGTCCCGATTGTAGCAAGGACGCACGGAAAAGTAAAGCAATACATTATATAAATTGGAGGAAAATCACCATGTCCACTTTCATGGCAAACAAGGCCAACATTGAGCGCAAGTGGTACGTCGTGGATGCCGCCGGCAAGCCCCTGGGCAAGACCGCCGTCATCGTCGCCGACCTGCTGCGCGGCAAGGGCAAAGTCACCTATACCCCCCACGCCGACTGCGGCGACAACGTCATCGTCATCAACGCCGGCAAGGCCGTCCTGACCGGCAACAAGATGGAGCAGAAGTACTACCGCACCCACTCCGGTTGGGTGGGCGGTCTGAAGGAGACCAAGTACCGCATCCTGATGCAGGACAAGCCCGAGCTGGCCATGCGCGTGGCCGTTCGCGGCATGATGCCCCGCAACATCGTCACCAAGGACTCCCTGAAGCGTCTGCACATTTACGCCGGCGAGCAGCATGAGCATGCCGCTCAGAAGCCCGAGCTGGTCAAGTAAGGAGGAAAAGAAGAATGTATCAGTCCAAGAACCCCTACAAGTACGGCACTGGCCGCCGCAAGTCCTCCGTCGCCCGCGTGCATCTGTTTGAGAACGGCACCGGCTCTATCACCATCAACGGCCGCAGCATCGACGAGTACTTCGGTCTGGAGACTCTGAAGATGGTCGTCCGTCAGCCCCTGAACGCCACCAACACCCTGGGCAAGGTGGACATTGTTGCCACCGTTGAGGGCGGCGGCGTGTCCGGTCAGGCTGGCGCTCTGCGTCACGGCATCAGCCGCGCCCTGCTGCTGGTCAACCCCGAGTACCGCGCCATCCTGAAGAAGGCCGGTTTCCTGACCCGCGATCCTCGTATGAAGGAGCGCAAGAAGTACGGTCTGAAGGCCGCCCGTCGCGCACCTCAGTTCTCCAAGCGCTGAGTTTATTCTCTCAACAAGCACTCGCTTCGGTGGGTGCTTGTTTTCTTTGGCGGGCGGCCTTTGTCATATTTGGCGGCTGCCGCGCCAGCGGCGAGCCAAATTGACATCATCCGGGAGCGCCGAAGGCAGCTCCCGCCCGTCGCGCTCCCCAGTTCTCCAAGCGCTGAGTTTACTCTCCCAACAAGCACTCGCTTCGGTGGGTGCTTGTTTTTTTGCGAACGCAAAAGCTCCCGGCTCAGGCCGGGAGCTTTTTCTTTTATTGCATTGTCTCCAGCTGTGCCATGGTGGGCATTCCACTGATCGCGCCCAGGTGTCCCACGCAGTACGCCCCCACCCGGTTGCCGAAGGCCAGGCAGTCCGCCAGCATCCCCTCCGTCTGCGCTTCCATAGGATAGCCCTGATGCAGCAGTCGGTACAGGAAACCGCCCCAGAAGGCGTCGCCCGCACCGGTGGCGTCCACCGCCACGGCGGGCACACCCGCCGCCCGGACCAGCTGTCCGCCGCTGAGGGCCATCGCGCCGTCCTTGCCCCGTGTCACCACGGCGGTCCTGACGCCCCGCCGCTCCAGCGCCTCCAACGCCTTCTCCGGGTCGGCGCAGCCCGTGACCAGCGCCGTCTCCTCGTCGGACAGCTTCACATAGTCCGCCAACTCCAGCAGCCGCTCCGTCTGGCGGAGGAAATCCCCCTCGCTGCGCCACAGCGTCGCCCGGTAGTTGGGATCGACGGCGATATACGCCCCGGCGGCCTTGGCCGTCTCGATGCACCGGAGCTGGGTGGTGCGCATGGGCTCGTCCGTCATACCCAGCGTCCCCACGGACAGCACCCGCGTATCCGTCAGCAGCGTCCGGGGCACTTCCTCCCAGCGCAGGTTGGTGTCCGCCGCGTCGTAACGGGCAAAGGAAAACGACCGCTCGCCGTTCTCCGCCAGCTTGACGAAGGCCAGGGTGGTGAAACGCTCCGCGTCCGTGGCCACACCGGACACGTCCACGCCGGCCTCCCGCAGCGTCTGCCGCAGGAACGCGCCGTGCATATCCGCGCCCACCTTGCCCACGAAGGCCGCCCGGCCGCCCAGCCGGGCCACTGCCGCGGCTACATTGGCCACCGCACCGCCGGGATTTTGGGCAAAAAGCCGCGCCCCATCGTCGGAAAAGCCCCACTCGGTGAAGTCGATCAATATTTCGCCCAGGGCGGTCACGTCGTATAGTTTCTCCGTCATCGTCTCTCTCCTTACTGGTCTGTCAGCAGCGTCACACGGAAGACATGGCCATCCTCCGTGGCATAGTGGAACACCGCCTTATACCGCTCGCAGAGCGCCCGCACGCTTTGCAGCCCGAACCCGTGGCCCTCTCCCTTGGTGGTCTGAGGCAGACCGGTCTGCGGTGAGACCACGATCTCGCCCGCGTAGGTGTTGCGCACCTCCAGCCGAAGCTGACCCTTTACGGGCAGGAGCTGAACGCTGACCCAGCGCTCACCCTCCGCTTTGGACGCCGCATTGATGGCGTTCTCCACCAGATTGGACAGCACCACCGCCAGGGCGAACTCATCGGTGTTTTCCAGCTCCTTGGGCACGTCCGCCTGACACTCATAGCGCACGTTCTCCCGCTGGGCCATAGCCGCACAGCCGGACAGCACGCCGTTCAGCGTCACATTATCGCAATAATGCACCGCCCGGGTCTCCACGATCCGCTCGTCCATCTCCTGCAGCAGCTCCAAACACTTCTCGTTCTCACCCTCCCGGGCGAAGGCCGCGATGAGCCGGAACATATGGCGCATATCGTGCCGCCAGTGGGCGGTGCGCTCCTCCGCCACGCGGATCGTCTCCATCTCGTGGCGCAGTCCACCGGCGTATATATCCAGAAAACGGTTGTCCTCGGCCAGCTTCTGCTCCTTCCGCCACATATCGAACATTTGGAACAGTATGGCGTAGCAGATCATCATGGTCAGGGAGGACACGATGCAGGTAACGGCGTTGCTGGGCGTTTCGATCAGGTTGCTGGGCCAAGTCTGCGCAGTGTAGTTGATCGCGAAAAAGGCAGAGGGAATGATCCACAGCGCCTTCCAATACCGCCCTGACTGCTTCATGGTCTCCAGATAGGGCTTCCGCATCGTCACCACCAGTCCCGCCATGATCAGGCTCTGCACCAACGCCACCACCACCAGCCCTATTACGGCGTCGCGCGTATAGAGGAACGTGACCGTTCCCATCGTCGTCCCCAGCACGATAAAGCCCGAGCCGGACACGGCGGTGAACACCGTGCGGAAATCCCGGTAGCTGCCCAGCAGGAACGCCACGCCCTGGATCAGCAGTATGCTGGCGGCGGTGAAAAGCACCTGGTGATGCTTGCCGAAATCCGTGAAGTAGCACATATAGCCCAGCATGAACTCAGACAGGTAGGCAAACACCGCCGTCAGCACCGATATGAGCCAGCTGCAGCGCAGCTCCAGGAACAGCATCAGAAATATCATGATGAACGCGAAGGAGATGCGGTTGGACAGGAACTCGAACAGGTAGCGCGACATCATCTCACCACCCATAGCCGCCTCCCTTTTCCTCCAGAAAAGCCAAATACCGCCGCCGTATCTCCGGGGCTTTGCCCCGGGCGATGGGAATGTCCTTCCCGTCGTCCATAACGATATGATCGCTGTAGAGAGACCGTATGTATTTCATGTTGATAAAGTAGGACTTGTGGGGCTGGAGAAACTCCTCGCTCTCCGCCACCGGGCCCACCGCCGACTCAAACGAGCCGCCCCGCCGCCGGTTGGTGATATGCCGGCCGTCGCTGAGAACATAGGTCATCTTTCTTTCGCTGTTCTCCACATACAGCAGCTCCTCCAGCGCCACCGGGGCGATCTGGATGCCGTCCCGCACGGAGATGACCTCCCGCCTGCGGGTGATGTGCAGCGTATAGGCCGTCTGCAGTGCGGCGGCCAGCTCCTGCCGGTTCACCGGCTTGGGGATATACCCCACCGCGTGGATGCCGAAGGCGTCCAGGGCGTACTCCGTGGAGGACGTCACATAGATCACCGGCACTTCGCTGTCCCCCCTGCGGATCATGCGGCCCAGAGAAATGCCGTCCATCTCCGGCATCAGAATATCCAGAATGTAAATATCGTAGCTCGCGCCGTGGCGCAGCCGTTCACACAGCGCCGCCGGAGACGCAAACTCCTGCACCCGGCCGCGCAGGCCCGGCGTGTTGGCCAGCCATGCGTCCACGCCGGTGTGCAGCAGGACCATGTCCTCCGGACGGTCGTCGCACACCGCGATCTGTAAAGCTCTGTCCATGTCCATAATAAGCCCCCTGTATGGCATATCGCATTGACATGATTATAGCCTTTTGTCACCGTTTTTGTCAATTCCATTCGGTTCACAACAAGGAAAACGCACCGCCGGAGCGGTGCGTTTTCCCGTATATGCCAATTTGTGAGGAAACACGTTTTCTCAGCCCTTGAGATACTCCAGCGCAATGGCGCTCATGCCGGTGACCCCGGACTTCATCACGCTTTCGTCAAACACGATCTTGCCGTTGTGCAGGGACACCGCGTTCTCGCCCCGCCCGGCGTCGATCATCATGAACGCTGAGGGCGTACCGGTGAGCTTGCCGAAGAAGCTGAAGTCCTCGCTGCCGGAGAAGGGCCTGTCGATAAACTCCGCCTTGCCGCCGGCAGCGGTGACGGCCTTGTTCACCAGGTCGATCATGGCCGGATCGTTGTACTGCAGGGCGTAGCCCTCCTCCAGCCGCACCTCGATGTCGCAGTCGAAGGCGATGCCGATGCCCTTGCAGATGCGCTGTACCTCCTGGATAGCGGTGTCGCGGCCGCTGTCGCTGAAGGAGCGGAGGACCGCCACCATCTGCGCCTCGCCGGCGGTGATGTTCACCGCGTCGCCGCCGGACATGGTGCCCACCGTCAGCACGGCGGTGTCCATGGGGTCGATGCGGCGGGAGACGATGGTCTGCAGCACCGTGATCAGATACCCGGCGCAGGCGATGGCGTCCCGGGCGGTGTGGGGCGCAGCGCCGTGGCCGCTCTTGCCGTGAACGCTGATGTGGAACAGGTCCACCGCGCTGGTGAAGTAACCCTTATACAGCTGCATCCGGCCCACGGAGTCGTTCTCGGAGGGGCAGACGTGCTGACCGAAGATGGCGTCCACATGGGGGTTCTCCATGACCCCGGCGGCCACCAGTGCCCGGGCGCCGCCGGGCATCAGATCCTCGCTGGGCTCGAAAATGAGCTTGACCGTGCCGGCGAACGTGTCGCGCAGGTGGCACAGCGTCCGGGCAGCGCCCAGCAGCATGGTGGTGTGGAGGTCGTGGCCGCAGGCGTGCATCACGCCCTCGGTCTCGCTGGCAAAGGGCAGGCCCGTCTCCTCGTGGACCGGCAGGGCGTCGATGTCGGCGCGGAGCGCCACACACTTGCCCGGGCCTTTCGCACCGTGGATCAGTCCCACCACAGCGGTGGGCAGGGGCTGTTGGATCTCGTCCACGCCCATCTTCTCCAGCTCGCGGCGGATGAGCGCGCTGGTGCGCACCTCCTGCATACCTACCTCCGGGTGTGCGTGGATGTCGCGGCGGATGGCCACCAGCTCATCGAAAATAGTATCGACGTAACTACGAATATCAGACATTTGAAGGAACTCCTTTCAAAAAAGCGCAAGCCTTACAGCCAGTTGCTCATAACGCCGGCCACCAGCACGGAGGTGACGGACACGGTGACCATGCCAGCCACCAGCATCTTGGGCATGATCTCGGCGTTGATGGCGGCCTTCTCCTCGGCCGTCGTACCGGTGGACTCGGATACCTCGTTGGAGATGATGACCGTTCCGGGGAAGCCGAACAGGCAGGAGCTGCCGATGGCCACGGACATCTGCCAGCTGTAGCCGAAGATCTTGCCCACCAGGATGGACACCACAGCGAAGGCGATCGTGCCGATAACGACGCAGACCAGCAGGGGCTTGACCATGCCGCTGACCATCTCAGGGGTGGCGGAGGCCAGATTGGTGAAGATGGACAGGGTGATGATGGGCATCACGATACCGGTGGCGTGAGCCTTGCCCAGGGCATCCTCATCCAGGAAGCCGATCTCCTTGCACAGCACGCCGAAGATCAGGCACCACACCAGCTTGTTCACCGCGTCGTGGAACAGACTGGACACCCACACGGACAGCAGGGCCACCAGGATGACCTTAGCCAGGATGGCGTTGGGGGTGTTGTACTTGTCGGGCAGGGCGGGGATCAGCTTCTTGCGGCCCGCGGCGGCAGCCTGGGCAGCCCCGGCGGAGGCATCCACCTTCAGCGCACCGGCGTCGATTCTGCCCTTGATGCGCTTGGCCTCGCTCTTGAGGCACAGGGAGGCCACGGGGTAGCCCACGAAGCCCTGGGCGCACATGACCAGCGTGGCGAACACCGCCAGCTCCGGCAGATTGGCCTTTT
The DNA here is from genome assembly GCA_900554275.1 of uncultured Eubacteriales bacterium. Taxonomy (GTDB): domain Bacteria; phylum Bacillota; class Clostridia; order Oscillospirales; family Oscillospiraceae; genus Vescimonas. The sequence goes on along the minus strand of USGS01000001.1, from coordinate 99,415 downwards.
GGGCCATGTCCTGCATGGTCAGGGTAGCGACCACGCCGCCGGACAGGATGGGCGCACCCACCAGAGCGAAGCCGCGGTCGATGAGCAGCTGACCGACAAAGAACACGGCGGCGGAGATGGCGATGCAGGCCACGGCCGCGATGATGACGGTGCGCCACTGTGCGCCGAAGTCACGGAGACGGATGGTCGTGCCCAGATGCACCAGCAGCATGGTCACCAGCAGGCCGGCCATGCTCAGCAGCGTGGAGTCGGCAAACAGGGTGGTGGGGAAAACGCCGGTCCAGAACCCGGCCAGGAATACGACAGATGCGATCAACAGCATGGATACGATGGCTTTTGTTTTGGCGGAGATCATATCTCCGACGGCGAACACCACGAAGATGACAGCCGCAGACAGGATTGCAGTCATGTTTTTTCTCCTCTCAATCTTTTACGTTTACGTTAGGTGTGGATAGGGACAAATAAAGGAAAGCGGCTCCGCCTGAAAGGCGAAGCCGCTTTACACACGTTTCAAAACGGGTATGACGGGTTCAACGCTTATCAGCCGGTTTACGGTATCGCTTGGTAAAATAGGCATACCAATAAAAGCCCCAGAAGCTGGAGCTGCCGGCGTAATAGGAGACTGCGGCATGGTTCTCTGCCATGTCGTTGTGAAGCATATCGCGCTGCATCATGTGGCGTGCCATGTGAGTCTCCCTTCCGCCGACCGGGTCGGCTGTGTTTTTTGATGGTGTGATTGTAGAACTTTAAACCCCGAAAGTCAACCGTCGCATTTCCACAAATTCCGTCACCGTATAAAGAAATCTTTATGAAATTTTTTCATATTTGCAATCCTTCTTCTTGACAACATAACACGTTCTGCAAAACACTACCCTTTTGGCGCAAAATCTTCCTGACGGCGACCGGGATTGACAGGCTGTGGACGGGCGGATATAATCTAACCTGTATGCGTGTGCGCAAATTTGCTTTGGAAGGAGGTGCGGGCTGTGGGCGATCCGTTTTATGACTGCCATCCGGCGGTGAATTTCCTCTATTTCGCCATGGTCATCACCTTTTCCATGTGTCTGATGCACCCGGTGTGCCTGGTGTTCTCCCTGGTCGGGGCGATGTGGTACACGGCCCGGCTGCGGGGCGGCAGGGCGCTGCGGGGCTATCTGCGGTGGATCATCCCCATGATGGTCATGGCGGCGCTGGTGAACCCGGCCTTCGTACACCAGGGCGTGACGCTGCTGGCCTATCTGCCCTCCGGCAATCCGTTGACGCTGGAGAGCATCCTGTACGGCCTGGCGGCAGCCTGTATGCTGGCGGCGGTGGCGCTGTGGTTCTCCTGCCTCAGCGCGGTGATGACCTCGGACAAGTTCATCTATCTGTTCGGGAGGATGATCCCGGCGCTGTCGCTGGTGCTGAGCATGACGCTGCGGTTCGTGCCCCGGTTCAAGCGGCAGTTTCAGGCGGTGGCGCAGGCCCAGCGCTATATGGGGCGCGACACCGCCAACGGCTCCCTGCGCCAGCGGACGAGAAACGCGCTGAAGGTGTTTTCCATCATGGTGACGTGGAGTCTGGAGAGCGCCATCGACACGGCGGACAGTATGCGCAGCCGGGGCTACGGCGAGCCGGGGCGCACCGCCTTTTCCATCTACCGCTTTGACGACCGAGACCGGGGGCTGCTGCTGTGGCTGCTGTTCTGCGGCGTATATCTGCTGGCCGGGACGCTGGCCCGCGGCATGAAGTTCCGCTACTATCCCATGCTGATGGGGGCGCAGCCCCAGGCCATCACCGTCAGCTTTTTTGCCGTATATCTGCTGCTGTGTCTGACACCGGTGGGGCTTTCACTGGTGTCCGGCCACCGCTTCCGCAGTCTTGAGAAAGGAGGGCGCACCGTATGAACGAGGTGTTTCGGCTGGAGCATTTCAGCTTCACCTATCCCCAGCAGCGCCGCAGGGCGCTGGACGACGTATCGCTGACCGTGCGCCCGGGGCAGTTTTGGGTGCTGTGCGGCCCGTCGGGCTGCGGCAAGTCCACGCTGCTGCGCCAGTGCAAGTCGGTGCTGACGCCCCACGGCGCGGCGGAGGGTGGTATCTTCTTTGAGGGTGTGCCGCTGCAGGATGTGCCCAACCGGCGGCAATCGTCGGAGATCGGGTTTGTATTGCAGTCGCCGGAGCACCAGGTGGTGACGGACAAGGTGTGGCACGAGCTGGCCTTCGGCATGGAGAGTCTGGGCTTTGACACGCCGTCCATCCGCCGCAGGGTGGCAGAGATGGCGTCGTTTTTTGGTATTCAGGACTGGTTTTACAAGGACGTGGATCAGCTGTCCGGTGGACAGAGGCAGCTGCTGAGTCTGGCGTCGGTCATGGTTTTGCAGCCCAAGGTGCTGATCCTGGACGAGCCCACCAGCCAGCTTGACCCCATCGCGGCGTCGGAATTCCTGCAGACGCTGGGCCGCATCAATCGGGAGCTGGGTACGACGGTGATCCTGACGGAGCACCGGCTGGAGGAGGCGCTGCCCTTGGCCACGGACGCGGCGGTGCTGGACGGCGGCAGGCTGCTGTGTACCGGCACGCCGTCGGAGGTGGGGCGGCAGCTCCGTGACCGTGGCCACGGGATGTTTTTGGCCATGCCCGCCGCCATGCGGGTGTGGGCCAGCGTCCGCAGCGACGCGCCCTGCCCTGTCACCGTGCGGGAGGGTCGGGACTTTTTGCGCCTCTGGAGCAATGACCACACGCTGCGGCCGCTGCCGGAGGAGGCGCGCCCCGCCCGGGGCGAGCCGGTGCTGGAGGGGCGGGGGCTGTTCTTCCGCTATGAGCCGGGGCTGCCGGACGTGGTAAAGGGCTTGGACATTACCGTGTGTCGGGGCGAGTTCATGGCGCTGCTGGGCGGCAACGGCGCGGGCAAGACCACCAGCCTGCACCTTCTGTCCGGGGCGCTGACGCCCCAGCGGGGCGAGGTGAAGCGGACGGGCCGCATCGGGGCGCTGCCCCAGAACCCACAGGCGCTGTTTGTGAAAAAGACCGTCCGGGATGACCTGTACGAGGTGTTCGACGGGCAGAGGATAGACCCGGAGCTGAAGGAGCGCCGCGTCGCCCAGGCGGTGTCGCTGTGCCGGCTGACGGAGCTGCTGGACCGGCATCCCTATGACCTGTCCGGCGGAGAACAGCAGCGGGCGGCGCTGTGCAAGGTGCTGCTGCTGGACCCGGAGATACTGCTGCTGGACGAGCCCACCAAGGGGCTGGACGCGGAGTTCAAGCAGGAGCTGGCGTCCATCCTGCGGGCGCTGACGGCGGGGGGCGTGACCATCCTTATGGTCAGCCACGATGTGGAGTTCTGCGCCCGCTATGCCCACCGCTGCGCGCTGTTTTTCGACGGAAGTATCGTGACGGAGGGCGCGCCCCGGGCGTTTTTCTCCGGCAACAGCTTCTATACCACCTCCGCCGACCGCATGGCCCGGGAGCTGTGCCCCGGCGCGGTGACGCCGGAGGACGTGATGGCCGTTATCGGCGGCGATGTGCCGCCTGAGCCGGCCGTTGACCGGGCGTATCAGCCGCTGCCGCCGGTGGCGGAGGAGGCGGCCACGTGGAAGCCGGCCAAGCTGCCCTGGTGGCGCAGGTGCATCGCCGCCGTGGCCAGCGCCGTGGCGCTGTTCATTTTCTGGAACGCGGCGGAGCGCACCGATCTGACGGCCCTGGTGGGCGGCGGCACGGTGTCGGAGGCCGGGTGGGACGCGCTGCGGATGTACGGGCTGTTCATCGTGGCGCTGCTGGTGGTGGTGGCCGCCATAGGCCGCCGTTCCCCGCCGCCCGCGCTGGTGCAGACGCCGGTGGAGAAGCGGAGGCTGTCCAAGCGGACGCTGACCGCCACGGTGCTGATCCTGCTGTGTATTCCGGCCACGCTGTTCATCGGCTGCTACTACGGCGGCACGCAGAACTACTATCTGCTGTCGGTGCTGGTGATGCTGGAGTGTATGCTGCCGTTCTTCATGGTGTTTGAGGGGCGCAGACCCCAGGCCCGGGAACTGGTGGTCATCGCGGTGCTGTGCGCCCTGGGCGTGGCGGGCCGGGCGGCGTTCTTCATGTTGCCCCAGTTCAAGCCGGTGATGGCGCTGACCATCATCGCCGGGGTGGCCTTCGGCGGCGAGACAGGCTTTTTGGTGGGGGCGATGACCATGCTGGCCAGCAATTTCCTGTTCTCCCAAGGGCCGTGGACGCCGTTCCAGATGTTCAGCATGGGCATTATCGGCTTTTTGGCGGGGGTGCTGTTCCGCAAGGGATGGCTGCGCCGCAGCCGCGGCGCGCTATGCGTGTACGGTGCCATCGCCGCTGTGGTGATCTACGGCGGCATCATGAACCCGGCCTCGGCGCTGATGTACAGCCAGGAGGTGCGGTGGAAGGTGCTGGTGACGTACTACATCACCGGTTTCCCCATGGACTGCGTCCATGCCGCCGCTACGGTGCTGTTCCTGCTGGTGCTGGCCGAGCCTATGCTGGAGAAGCTGGACCGCATCAAGGTGAAATACGGGCTGGTGGAGTAAAAAGAACATCCCGCAGGCGTGAGCCTGCGGGATGCGTCTATATGTAGGGAATCAGAACTTGTCCTTATTGAAGATGCGGAGGATCTCGTCGAAGGACTTGTCCATGTCGTCCTGGCCCTGCTCGCCCTTGGCCTCGTCCAAAGGCTGGGGCGCGGCGGCGCTGCCGTTAGACGTCTCGGCGGCGGGCTTGGTGACAGCGGCGGCGTTGGCGGCCTGCTGCTCCTCGTCGAAGCCGGTGGCGATGACGGTGACGCGGATCTCGTCGTCCAGCGTGTCGTCGAAGGTCGCGCCGAAGATGGTCAGCGCGTCGGGATGGACGGCCTGCTGCACCAGCGTGGCGGCCTGCTCCACCTCCTCCAGGCCGATGTCCATCGAGCCGGTGACGTTGATCAGCACGCCCTTGGCGCCGTTGATGGACGTCTCCAGCAGGGGGGAGGAGATGGCCATGCGGGCGGCCTCCTCGGCCTTGCCCTTGCCGGCGGCGCGGCCCACGCCCATGTGGGCCAGGCCCGCGTCCTTCATGATGGCGGTGACGTCGGCAAAGTCCAGGTTGATGAAGCCGGTGTCGCGGATCAGGTCGGAGATGGACTGCACCGCCTGGCGCAGCACGTCATCGGCGATCTCGAAGGCGTTGGCGAAGGTGATCTTCTGATCGGTGGCGTATTTCAGCCGCTCATTGGGAATGATGACCAGGGAGTCCACCTTCTGGCGCAGCTCCTCGATGCCCTGCTCCGCCTGGGTCATGCGGCGGCGGCCCTCGAAGCCGAAGGGCTTGGTGACCACGCCCACGGTGAGGACACCGGACTCACGGGCGATCTCCGCCACCACCGGGGCGGCGCCGGTGCCCGTGCCGCCGCCCATGCCGGCGGTGATGAACACCATGTCGGTGCTCTCCAGCGCCTTGGCCATCTGATTGCGGCTCTCCTCGGCGGCCTTGCGGCCCACGTCGGGGTTAGAGCCGGCGCCCTTGCCGCCGGTGAGCTTTTCGCCGATCTGGATCTTATAGTTAGCGCTGGAAGCGTTCAGCGCCTGCTTGTCCGTATTTACCGCCACAAAGTCCACACCCTGGGCGCCGCTGCGTACCATGCGGTTGACCACGTTGTTGCCGCCGCCGCCGACGCCTACGACCTTGATGTTGACCACATTTTCCGGCCCTGTTTCCAATCCGAAAGCCATGTCTGCTCCTCCTGCCATAATTTGTATGAAAACGACACTTTATCTGCGTGTAAATGCTATATCTTGTATTGTATAACGGAATGGGAGGTCAGTCAAGACCTCCCATCCAATTTGGTGAAAAACTTTCCCCGTGGTCAACGTTATTCCGGGATAAATCGCGCTTTTCCGTCCTGCATCATGTTGACCGTGCCTTTTTCGTTGACCTCCAGCTTTTCCACCACGGCCAGCAGATAATCCAGCTTGTAGCCGTAGTCGGTGCTACGGGGGAAGCACACGTCAAAGCGGTCCAGATAGCGCAGGGTGATCTGGGACGGGTCGGTCAGGTCGATGGACTGCACATCCCCGGCCAGCGCCCGGTCGTCCAGTGCCTGGAGCAGCTCCAGCAGCTGCTCCAGCGCCAGCGTCTGGTCATCGGCGGTGGCGGCCTCGCTGCCTACAACGGGGTCGATCAGCGTCAGGCCCTCCACCTGCGGCAGCTTTTTGGCGGCGGCAGGGGACATCTGATCCACGATGATGCCCTTGTCACACAGCAGGTACGCCTGCCCGTCCTGGATCACCGCCGCCGGGGAGGTGCACTCCGTGACCACGATGGACAGTGTGTCCGGCAGGGTGCGGCGGAACTGCACCGTCTCCACATAGGGCAGCGTCTTGCGGATGCGGGCCGCGGCGTCGTATTTGTTCATCAGGAACAGATTGTCGCCCTCCCTGATCTGGGCGGCCTGGATGATGGTGTCCTGGTCGTAGCGGCTGTTGCCGCTGACGTGGATGGTGCGGATGCGGAAAAACAGCGTCAGGGCCAGGGTAATGGCGGTGCAGATGACCACAAATGCCAGCAGCTTATAGAGAAACGCAAAGCGTCCCTTGCTGCGCCGGCGGCTGTATCGCTTTCTCGCCATACTCTTCATCCCTTTCTCTCAGGTGTATCGCCGCTATGCGGCGTCAATGGTGTCTGTGATGTCCGCGCCCAGCGCGGCCAGGTCGCCGGGGAGGTTTTCGTAGCCCCGGCGGATGTGGTGGACGCCCTGGATGGTGGTGATGCCCTGGGCGGCCAGCCCGGCCACCGCCAGCGCCGCGCCGCCCCGCAGGTCGGTGGCCACGGTGTCTGCACCGTGGAGCTGCTCCACGCCGCAGACCACAGCCACACGGCTCTCGGTACGGATGTCCGCGCCCATGCGTATCAGCTCCGGCACGTGGCGGTAGCGGCTCTGGAACATATTCTCCACGAACACCGTCGCGCCCCGGCTTTGCAGCAGTGCCGCCATGAAAATGGCCTGACAGTCGGTGGGGAAGCCGGGATAGGGCGCGGTGCGTAGGGGGGACAGGGCCTGTAAACGGCCTTCGCTTGTCAGATGGATGGTATCCGCTGTGCAGTCCAGCCGGCAGCCCGCCTGCTGGAGCGCTGTGGTGACGGCGGCCAGATGGCGGTGGTCCGCGCCCAGCAGGGTGATGTCCCCGCCGGCGGCCGCCGCCGCGCACAGGTATGTAGCGGTGACGATGCGGTCCGGGATGACCCGGTGGGTGCAGCCGTGGAGTGCTTTCCCCGGCGACACGGTGATGACCGAGCCGCCTGCGCCCCGCACCTCCGCGCCCATGGCGCAGAGAAACGCCTGCAGGTCGCTGATCTCCGGCTCGCGGGCGGCGTTGCAGATGACGGTGTCGCCCTCTGCGCCGCAGGCGGCCAGCATGGCGTTCTCCGTCGCGCCCACGCTGGGGGAGGCCAGGACGATCTCACAGCCCGTCAGGCGGCGGCCCCGGCAATACAGCTTGCCGCCGTTTTCCTCGATGGACGCGCCCAGGGCGCGGAGCGCCGCCAGGTGCAGGTCGATGGGCCGCGGCCCGAGCTCGCAGCCGCCGGGATAGCTCAGCTCCGCCCAGCCGCACCGGGCCAGGATCGCCCCCAGAAAGATCACCGATGAGCGCATACGGCGCATCAGTGACTGGGGAATGTCGCACCGGGTCAGCGCGGCGCTGTCCACCAGCAGGTCGCCGCCGTCCCACTGGGCGCGGCAGCCTAAGTACCGCAGGATGTCGCAGGCCGAGTCCACGTCGCTGAGGTGGGGACAGCCCTGTATGCGGCACACGTCCCCGGCCAGCAGCGCGGCGGCCAAAATGGGCAGAACGCTGTTCTTCGCGCCCTGCACGGTGATCTCGCCCCGGAGCGGCTTGCCGCCCCGGATGGTGAAATGACTCATATTACCCCTCCCGCCCCTCATGTTGGCTTACAGGCCATTGTATGAGGGGACGGCCCTCAGGGGTGCATCAGCGGAGCAGGGATGTCACGGCGTCGTAGATGCGCTGGGTGGCGTCAGGGATGCCCAGCGCCTTCATGGCACGGGCCATGCGCTCCTGCTTCTCCGGGGAGGAGAGGATGGAGGACACCGCGTCGTACAGCGCGTCGCCGGAGCATTCCGGCTCGGTGAGCACCAGCGCGCCGCCGTGCTGCTCCAGCAGCCGGGCGTTCTTCTCCTGGTGGTTGTTGGTGACGTAGGGGGAGGGGACCATGACCGTGGGCTTGCCAAGAGCGGTCAGCTCGCTGATGGTGGAGGCGCCGGCCCGGCTCAAAACCACGTCGGCGGCGGCCATGACCACATCCATGTCGTAGATGTACTGGCGCACGTCCAGCCGGGGCTGGCCGGCAAGACCCAGGTCGCGCAGCTGACGGGAGACGGCGTCCCAGCCGCCGCTGCCCACGGCGTGGATGTGGTGGAAGGGGAAGCCCTCCGCCTGCTCCCGCCGCAGCATGGCCACGGTGTCCTCGTTCATGTGGCTGGCGCCCAGGCTGCCCCAAAAGGATACCACAAGGGGCGCGTCGTCGTCAAAGCCCAGCTTTTTCCGGGCTTCGGCCTTGGTCAGGCGGAAGAAGTCGCCCCGGACGGGCGTGCCGGTGACGGCGATGCGCTCCGGGTGACGGTAGTGGCGGCGGCAGTCCTCGAAGCCCACCATGATGAGGTCGGCGTAGTTCTCCAGCATCCTTGTGGTCAGGCCGGGGATGATGTTGCTCTCGTGTACCGCCGTAGGGATATGGGCCTTGGCGGCGGCCTTGACCATGGGGTAGCTGGCGTAGCCGCCGGTGCCCACCACCAGGTCGGGCCGGAAGTTCCGCAGGATGGCCCGGGCGGTACGGCCCGACGCGGCCAGCACCCGCAGGGCGTGGAGGTTGTGGCGCAGCCCCTCGCCGTTGAGACGGCGGCGGAAGCTGCTGACCTCCACGGCGGCATAGTCGTAGCCCGCCTTCGTTACCAGCTCCCGCTCCATGCCGGTGGGCGTACCCACGAACAGGACCGCGGTATCCGGGTCCTTCTCCCGCATATAGCCGGCCAGGGCCAGTGCCGGGTTGACGTGTCCCGCAGTACCACCGCAGGTAAAAATGACTCTCATGCTGTTACTCCCTTGCGCCGTCTGCGGCGCGGACGCCCATATTTCAATACGAGCTGTAATTTATTTGCAGAATAATACGGTTTGTTGTCGGATTTTAGCGGCTAACCCGCTTTGGGTGCGGGGATCTGCCGCGACACGCTGAGGACCAGACCCATCTCCACCAGCTGGAGGCACAGGGCCGTGCCGCCGTAGCTGAAGAAGGGGAGGGAGATGCCGGTGGTGGGGACGAAGCCGGACACCACGGCGATGTTCAAAAACGTTTGCAGGGCCAGGTGGGTCATGATGCCCACCACCAGTAGCGCGCCGAAGCGGTCGCGGGCGTGGAGGGCGATCCAGAAGCCCCGGAGGATCAGCAGCGAGAAGATGATCATGATGACGCACGCGCCGATGAGGCCCAGCTCCTCACATACCACGGAGAAGATGAAATCGTTGTACTGCTCCGGCAGGTACAGGAACTTCTGCCGCCCGCGGCCCAGGCCCACACCCAGCAGACCGCCCGAGCCGATGGTGATCAGGCTTTGGGCCAGCTGGTACCCCTTGCCGTAGTAGTCCAGCCAGGGGTCGTGCCACATCTCGATGCGGGATGCGCCGTATTTGATGACGCCGGCCTCCGCCAGCTTGACGAACAGAAAGCCGATGACGCCCACGCCGGTGACACCTGCCGCCACCAGCCACGCATGGATGCCGCCTACGATCATCAGCACCGCGCCGGTGGCCACGATGAGCACTGTGCCGGACAGGTGGGGCTCTAACATCATCAGCACGGAGATGACGCCCAGCAGCGCCAGGTAGGGCAGGATGCCCTGACGCCACGTCAGCATTTTCTCCCGCTTTTTGGAGATGGTGTCGGAGAAGTAGACGATGACCGCCAGCTTGGCGATCTCCGACGGCTGGAACTGGAACACGCCCCTGATGCCCAGCCATCGGGTGGCGTTGTTGGAGGTGATGGCCAGCGGGTTATGGGGGATGATGACCAGGATCAGCAGAAACAGCGCGAAGCCTACTAAAATACGCGCCCCGCCCCGCCAGCGCTGGTAGTTGAACTTGCCCACCATGAACATGGCCACCAGGCCGATGGCGGCGAAAATGGCCTGGCGCTTGAAGTAGTACGTGCCGTCGCCGGTGTCGTAATAGGCGCGGGGGAAGCTGGCGGAAAAGAGCATGATGAGCCCGATGGCCGTCAGCAGCAGCGTCAGGATCAGGAAGGGGAGGTCCATCTGGCCCTTGGCGGCTTCCCGGTGCTTCTGCTCCGTCTGCCGCATACGGGCCTGCCGCGCACGGGCGGCCTGGTGCTCCTCACGGGTCATGGTATCCCTCCCTCCTGAAGAATAGAGCGGAAGCTCAGAAGCTGAAGCGCTGGTACACGGCAAAATAGGCGATGACGCAGAACAGGGTGCTGACGGCGGTGCACACCGCCACGATCTTCGTCTCCTTCCAGCCGCACATCTCAAAGTGGTGGTGCAGCGGCGCCATCTTAAAGATGCGCTTGCCGTGGGTCAGCTTGAAATAGCCCACCTGGAGGATGTCGGACAGCGTTTCGCAGATGTAGACGATGCCCACCAGGATCAGCACCAGCGGCATATCGTAGGCGAAGGCCAGCGCCGCCACCGCGCCGCCTAAAAACAGCGAGCCGGTGTCGCCCATGAACACCTTGGCGGGGTAGTGGTTATACACCAAAAAGCCCAGCAGACCGCCCACCAGCGCGCCGGAGAACACGCCCAGCTGCTGAAAGCCGGGCCAAACCACCGCCATGACCAGGAAGAACACGCCCACCGGCACGGTGACGCTGGAGCTGAGGCCGTCCAGCCCGTCGGTGATGTTCACGGCGTTCACCGTGCCTACGATGACGAAAGCGGCGAAGATGAGGTACACTGTCCAGGGCAGCACCAGATGGGTGTTCCAGAAGGGGATATACAGATTGGGGCTGAGCATCCCCTCGTACCGCATCAGGCACAGGAACGCCACGGCGGCGGCCAGCTGCAATACAAATTTTTGTAGCGCCGTCAGCCCGGTGTTGTGGTGGTGCTTTACCTTCTGATAGTCGTCGATATAGCCGATGACGCCGAACACCAGGGCGAACAGGTATACATACAGGTGGACAAAGCTGCCCGCCATCATGTTTTTCCAGCCCAGCACCACGATGGTCAGGCCGATGCCGATGATGAACATCAGACCGCCCATGGTAGGCGTGCCCTGCTTCGTCATGTGCCACGTCGGGCCGATCTCCTTGATGGACTGGCCCGCCTTCAGCTTCACCAGTGCCGGTATCAGCAGCTTGCCCGCGATGACGGTGATGACAAAGCTGACAACGACCGGCAGCGCGATCTCCATAAATCCCATAATTGCTTGCTCCTTCCCGCCGCAGGCCGTGCGGCGGCTCTTTTTATTTGTTCAGATGCGCTGCCACGATGACCCGTTCGTCCATGGGGTAGTGCTTGTGGTTGATTTCCTGATAATCCTCGTGGCCCTTGCCCGCCAGAATGATCACATCGCCCGGCTGGGCGTGGTCCATGGCGTAGTGGATGGCCTCTACCCGGTCGGGGATGGTGACGTAGGGCGTGGCGGTGTCCTTCATGCCCTCCAAAATGTCGGCGATGATGGCCTCAGGCTTCTCCGTCCGGGGGTTGTCGCTGGTGACGATGACGAAGTCCGCCAGCTGGGCGGCGATAGCGCCCATGACGGGCCGCTTCGTCTTATCCCGGTCGCCGCCGCAGCCGAACAGCACCACGGTGCGGCCCTTGGCAAAGCCCTTGACGGATCGCAGCACGTTCTCCAGTGCGTCGGGCTTGTGGGAATAGTCGTTGAGAATGGTATAGTCCTTGCCCGGGGTGGGGATGATCTCCATCCGGCCCTTGACGCCGTGGTTCTTGGCCAGTGCGTCGGCGCATTCCTCCAGCGGCACGCCCAAGTTCCAGCAGCACGCCATGGCATCCAGCGCGTTATATACAGTGAACAGCGCAGGGGTGTCCACATGGACCTGCGCCCACTCCGTGTCGGCCTCCGCGTCGAAGTCCACGCTGCCCGGGTGGAGCTGCACATTCTTGGCCGTCAGGTCCGCCTGGGTGTGGACAGCGTAGGAGAACCGGCGGGGGCATCGGGCGTTTTGCAGCAGCCGTTCATGCCACGGGTCGTCGGCGTTGTAGACGCCCACGTCGCAGTTGTCGAACAGGATCGCCTTGGCGTCGCAGTATTCCTCCATGGTGTGGTGGAAGTCCAGATGGTCGCGGCTCAGGTTGGTGTAAACGCCCACGGCGTAGCGGATACCGTACACCCGGTCGAGGTACAGCGCGTGGGAGGACACCTCCATCACCACATGGCTGCACCCGGCGTCGGCCATCTCCCGGAGCAGCTTCTGCAGCTCGTAGGACTCCGGCGTGGTGCGCTCGGTGTGCAGCACCCGGTCGCCGATCATGTTCTGGATCGTGCCGATCAGGCCCACCTTCGCCCCGGCCTTCTGCTCCAGAATGCTCTTGATGAGGTAGGTGGAGGTGGTCTTGCCGCTGGTGCCTGTCACGCCGATCATGGTCAGCTCGTCGGCGGGGTGGTCGAAGCGGTTCGCACTGATGACCGCCAGCGCCCGGCGGCTGTCCGCCACCTGGACATAGGGCGTGCCGTCCTCCGGCACGGTCTGGCACACCACGTAGGCAGCGCCCTTTTCCCGCGCCATGGGGATATACTTATGTCCGTCCGTTTCCGCACCGGTGATGGCAACGAACAGGTCGCCTGCCTCCACCGCACGGGAGTCGTACCGCACCTCGCGGATGTCCGCGTCCAGGTCGGCACTGCTGGATAAAATGGTAAGGCCGTTCAACAGCTCACGCAGCTTCATGGTCATATCTCCTTTGCAGTCAGTATCGGCGGAATGGCCGCCTATGGCTATTCTACCACGCTTTGCCGGTTTGAAAAGGGAGGCTCGTGCCGAAAACCGTGCGTTTCCTGCTCAGTCGGTGACGGACGTATCGCCCAGCTGCACGGTGATGACCGTGCCGGCGTCCACCTCTGTGCCCGCCTCGATGTTTTGGCTCAGCACGCGGATGGAGCTGGACTCGCTGCCCGTCGTGCCGGAGAAGCGGATCAGCAGCCCGGCATTGACGGCCACGGTGTTGGCCTCCGACGGTGTGCGGCCCAGCAGCGTGGGCACGACGCACTTTTCGGTGGGCTTTTTCTCATTGGCGTAGAGGATGACCGTGGACTTGCCGGGGATGATGGCGCCGCCGGCAGGCGTTTGGTCGGTGATCACGTCGCCGTCGCCCTCCACACGGCAGCTCAGGGCGCGCTCCTTCATCTTGGCCTTGGCCTCGTCCACGCTCATGCCGATGACGTTGGGGACGGTGGTGTCCATGCCCAGCAGCTCCTCGGCGGAATAGCTGGGCTCAATGCCCAGATAGGGCAGGATTTCCGACATAACGGAGCTGGCGGTGGGGGCGACCATGTTGCCGCCGGACACATACACGCCGGTGGCGCGGCTGGGGGTGTCCATGGTGATGAGCATGATGACCTGGGGGTCGTCCGCCGGCGCGAAGCACAGGAACGAAACCACCACGTCGCCGGACTGGCCCTTATCCGCCGTGCCGGTCTTGCCGCCGATGCGGTAGCCCGCCACCTGGCCATTTTTGCCCGTGCCGCTGGACACCACGTATTCCAAACACTCCCGGACGGAGGCGGAGGTCTCCTCGCTGATGACCTGCCGCACCGGGGTGTCGTCATGGCGGTAGACCACGCTGCCCTCGCTGTCGGTGATGCGCTCCACCAAATAGGGCGTGTGGAGATAGCCGCCGTTGACACAGGCGGCCTGGGCCGCAATCAGGCCCAAAGGCGTGACGGTGAAATTCTGACCGAAGGCGTAGCACGCCAGGTCCAGCTGGGTGAAGCTGTTGGGGGAGGCGAACACGCCCACCGCCTCGCCGCCCAGGTCCACGCCGGTGGTGCCCATCAGGCCGAAGCTCTCCATGTATTCGTAGAATTTCTCGTTGCCCACCCGCAGACCGTAGTTGATGAACGCCGGGTTGCAGGAGTTCCCCACGGACTGGGTCAGCGTCTGCAGGCCGTGTCCGTTCTTGTTGGAGCAGTGGATGGTGTATCCGGAGATGGTGACGCTGCCGCCGCAGTTGACGGTGGTGGTCTTATCCACCACGCCCTCCTCCAGCGCCGCCGCCAGCGTCAGGATCTTGAAGGTCGAGCCCGGCTCGTAGGTGTCGTTCAGGGCCTTGTTGCGCCACTGGAGCAGCTGCATCTCCGCCAGTGTGTTCTCCTTGCGCTCAATGCGCTCCAGCAGCGTCTTATCCTGCACCGCGGAGAAATCGTTCAGGTCGTAGTTGGGGTAGGAGGCCATGGCCATGATGCCGCCGGTCTTGGCGTTGAGCACCACGCCCGCCGCGCCGTTGGCGGCGGAGAATTTATCCAGCATGGACTCCATGCCCTTTTCCAGATAGTACTGGATGGTGGCGTCCAGCGTCAGCGTCAGGTCGCCGCCGTCCCTGGCGGCGAAATACTGCTCGTAGGTGTAGAGCATATCGTTTTCCGCCTTGTCCTTGGCGGAGATCACCAGGCCGCTCTGACCCTCCAGCTCCTCCTCGTAGTAGGCCTCCAGCCCGTACAGGCCGGTGTTGTCCGTGCCCACAAAGCCGATGACTTGGGCGGCCAGCGAGCCGTAGGGGTAGTAGCGCTTGGAGTCCGCCACCAAATGCACGCCTACGATGTCGTTTTCGTCCACATAGGCCCGGACCCTGGCCGCCACGTCCTCCTCGGCCCGCAGCTGGATGACCTCATACTGCGACTCGGTGTTCTCCATCCGCTTGCGGATGGAGGCGGCGTCCTTGCCCAAAATGTCCGCCAGTCCGGCGGCTAAGCTGTCCTTCGTCCAGGACACGGGGGTCGTCTTGCTGTTCACCGCCTGGTCGATCTCCAGCGGCGAGAGGATGATGGTCTCCGCGCTGGCGGAGATGGCCAGTATGTTGCCGCTGGCGTCGTAGATCGTGCCCCGGGAGGCGGTGACCACCGTGCGACGGGTCTGCTGGCTCACGGCCTTGCCCTGCAGCTCCTCGTGCCGGGTGATCTGCAGGTCGTACAGCCGGAAGAACAGCAGCACGAACATCAGGATGCCCATGATGAGCATCAGCGCGAAGGTGCGGCTCTGAATGATCCGGTTGGCCCGGCGGATGCTCTCATTTTTTCTGTTTTGGCTGCTGCTTCCTGCCACGTTTTCACCCTCCCGCGCCTGTCCGCGTTCCCCGAATGCCCCGGCTTCAAGACCAAGCAAGGAGCAAGAAGTCACCTTCTTACTCCCTGCCGTTTCATACTATAAGCGCGCCTCAGCGGAAATATTCCACCGCGTATGCCCAGGCCTGCGAAACCTTGTCAGTGAGCCCGTTCAGCGCCGCGCTGCCCCCGGCGGCGTATACCTCCGCCGTATCTGAGCCGGACAGGTCGATGTAGACGATCTGCCCGCTGGTGGGCTTGCTCATGCCCGCGGCCTCCGCCGCTGTTTTTACGGTGGCCAGGTCGAAGGTCTTTTCATACTCCGTCAGCAGCGCGATATGCTCGTCCTCCAGCGCGGAGATCTGCCGCTTGATGGTGGACACGTTGTCGGAGATGCCTGTCAGCTTCACGTAGCACAGCATCAGCGCCACCACCATGGCCGTCACGATCACCGTGCCGATCAGCACGGCGGGGGACAGCTGCACGGCGGCTCTGGCCGCCGTCTTCTGCCGGCGGACAGGCTGGGCCTCCTGCTGCGCCTGGGGACGGGGACGCTGGGGCAGCTTCCCCGCGTCGTCCAGCTGGCGTTCCCGCGCCAGGGCGTCCAGATCATATGCGAGGCTGCCGTAAACGGCAGAGCGCTTGTTATAATCGGCCATGACGCGGTCACTTCCTTCCCTGCGGCGGTTCTTTTCCGCCGATACTTCGTTGCAGCCCCTTGAAATAAACGAATTATTCCTGCGTGTCTGCGCCTCGTCTGCGGCGAAAAATAACACGCCGCAGGCGGCGGTTCTTTTCCGCCGATAGTTTTCTTTCTTTATACTTTTTCCGCCACGCGGAGCTTGGCGCTGCGGGAGCGGGGATTGCGCTCCAGCTCCGCCTCGCCGGCCACGATGGGCTTGCGGCTCACCAGCCGTATGCGGGGCTTCTTGCCGCATACGCACACGGGGAAATTGGGCGGGCAGGTACAGCCGGTGGCCATATCCTGCAGGGACTTCTTGATGATGCGGTCCTCCAGAGAGTGGAAGGAGATCACCGCCAGCCGTCCGCCGGTGTGCAGGTGGGACACGGCGGCCTCCAGCATGGGCGGCAGCGCGTCCAGCTCGCCGTTGACGGCGATACGCAGCGCCTGAAAGCTGCGCTTGGCCGGGTGCTGCTTTTCCCGCAGCGCCTGGGGCGGCATGGCGGACTTGATGATGTCCACCAGCTCTCCCGTGCGCTCGATGGGCGCCTGTTCCCGCGCCCGGCAGATATGCTTGGCGATGACCGGCGCGTACCGCTCCTCGCCGTATTCGTATAAGATGCGCCGCAGCTCCTCGTAGGACCAGTCGTTGATCACGTCCCGGGCCGTCAGCGGTGCGCTGCGGTCCATCCGCATATCCAGCGGCGCGTCCTGCATATAGGAGAAGCCCCGCTCCGCCTCGTCCAGCTGTGGGGAGGACACGCCCAGGTCGAACAGCATTCCATCCGCGCCGTCCAGTCCCAGTTCGTCCAATATCTCGCCCACCCGGTCAAAGTTGCTGTGTACCAGCGTTACCCGGTCCATGTAGTCCGCCAGCCGCTCCTCGGCGGCGGTGATGGCCGTCTCGTCCCGGTCGATGCCGATGAGACGGCCGGTGGTCAGTCGCTTGGCGATCTCCAGGGAGTGGCCGGCCCGGCCCAGTGTGCCGTCCACGTACACGCCGTCAGGCCGCAGGGCCAGCGCGTCCAGACATTCATGCAGCAGCACCGGCACATGGCCGTAATCCTTTTCCTCGTGCATCACAGGCCCATCTCCGCCATGGCCTCCTCCAGCGCGCCGGAGGAGAACGCCTCGTTCTCGATCTCAGCCCACCGCTGGGCGTTCCAGATCTCCACCCGGTCGAAGCTGCCCACCACCACGACCTCCTTGGTCAGCCCTGCGTACTCCCGCAGCTTGGCGGGCAGCAGGATACGCCCCTGGGGATCGGGCTCGCAGTCCGCGGCGTAGGCAAACAGCGCACGGAGCTTCTTCACCTCGTTGTAGGACAGCTCCTTCAGCTTGTCCATGAAGGCGGCCCAGCTCTCGTCAGAGAACACGGACAGGCAGTGGTCCTGCCCCACGGTGACGTGGAACGTCTGCCCCAGCTCCCGGCGCAGGGCGGCGGGGATGAACAGGCGGCCCTTGGCGTCGATATTGTGTGCGTATTGTCCGGTCATAGGGCCGCCTCCTTTCGTGCAGTATGGGATAAACCGTGGGCTTACGCCCCACAAATAGGGGCACTACCCCCACAATTCACCACTTACGAGGTTAGTATACATAATCCGGCCCGGATTTGCAAGGAGAAATTGTGCCCGCAGGAAGGGCGAAACCCCGCTGAAATATGGGATTTCAGGAAAATTTTCCCACTTTACAAAACGTATGTTCGAGATGGATGACGCAAAAAAACCGGCGGACACAACATTTAGTGTCTGCCGGTTTTACGAACCACAAGATGTTATTCTTTTGTGGAATGTAGAGAAATTTAAACGAGAATTTTATCTATTTTCAACAAATGATACAGCGCTTACCGCTGGCCCTCCTCGCCGCCGGACTTGGCGGGCTGACTGGCGCTGGCGTTCAGCTGGGCTCTCTGCTCCTGCATCAGCTCCTGGCTGGTGGCGCGGAAGCGGGCACGGGACTCCTGAACCTCGCTCAGCGCGGCCTGGATAGCCTCCTCCGTGCGGCGCAGGGCGTCCTCGGTGTAGGTGTTGGCCACATGGTACAGCTCCTTGCTGCGGTCCTCCGCGCGGCGGATGATCTCACTGCTCTTCTGACGGGCCAGCTGGATGGTCTCACTCTCGGACACGATGGTCCGCGCGTCCAGCTCCGCCTGCCGCAGCATGGACTCCACTTCCTTCTTTGCACCCGCCACATATTCGCTGCGGGCCGCGATCAGCTCCTTGGCCTTCTTCAGCTCCAGGGGCAGCTTGGCCCGGATCTCGTCCAGCAGGTCCAGCGCCTCGTCACGGTTGATGACGCACTTGTCCGAGCTGAACGCCACGCTTTTTGCCTCGTCGATCATGCCGAACAGCATATCCAGCAGTCTCTGCACATCCTTTTCTTCCATAGGGCAGTCCGTCCTTTCTCTTATTTCGGTCAGCGATCAGCCACGCTGCCGCATCAATTCCTCGGCGACCGGCGCCGGTACATACTTTTCCAACGGCTGGTGGTAGCGGATCATCTCCCGCACCATGGTAGAGCTGAAATGCTCAAACTCCGCGCTGGCGGGCAGCAGCAGCGTCTCCAGTCCGGGGCAGATGCCCTGGTTGATGCGGGCCATCTGGTTTTCCAGCTCGAAGTCGGCGCAGTTCCGCACGCCCTTTACCAGAATATGCGCATTTTTGGCCCGGGCATAGTCCGCCAGCAGGCCGCTCCAGTTCTCCACCTCCACGTTGGAGATGTGGGCCACGCTGTGGCGGATCAGCTCCAGCCGCCGTTCCGGTGTGAACATGGGCTGCTTCTTCTCGCAGTTGACCATGACGCAGACGTATACCCTGTCAAAGCAGGCGGCGGCCCGGCGTATGATGTCCAAATGCCCCAGGGTGATGGGGTCGAAGCTGCCGGGATAGATGGCGATATTCATTCTGCATCCTCATTTCCGCCGCGATGATACACCGTCAGCTTGATCTTGCCGTAGCGGTACTCCCTGTACAGCGTATAGGGCGGCGGCATGGCGGGCAGCACCGTGTCCGCGGCGCTCTCTGCTATGATTATACCATGTGCACGGCAAATGTCAAACACCGCGATGTCCGTCAGCGCCTGGGCCAGCAGTCCGCTGGCGTAGGGGGGGTCGAGAAACACGATGTCGAACTTCTCGCCGCTGCGCAGATAGGGCAGCGCCTCGCCCTGCCGCACCCTGGCCCGGTCCTCCAGCCTGCACAACACCAGGTTCTCGCGGATCAGCTTTACCGCGTCGGCCCGCCGGTCGATGAACACGCACTCCGCCGCGCCCCGGCTCAGCGCCTCGATGCCCAGCTGGCCCGTTCCGGCGAACAGATCCAGCACCCGGCGGCCCTCGATGTCGAACTGGATGATGGAGAACAGGCTCTCCTTTACCTTGCCGGTGGTGGGCCGGGTCTCCAGCCCCTCCAGCTCCTTCAGTACACGGCCTCGCGCCGTGCCGGTGATCACTCTCATTTGTCCAGCCCCCTTGGATCAAAGCGTTCAAAGATGACCAGGCAGCCCGCGGCCTCCGCCGCGTCCATGTCCGCCCTGTCGCGGATGGTCCAGCTGGCCTCCTGCGCCCGGTATACGCCCCGGCACAGCTTCAGGGACAGGCTGCTCCGGTCCTCAAAGCGGTAGGCGATGAAGTCGGGCCGCGTCCAGCTGTTCATCAGCAGATTGCCCAGCACCCAGCGCACCGCGCCGGGCAGATTGACGCCGTCGCCGTGGCGCAGGAAGTTTTCCGACAGCTGTCCACGCAGCACCTGAGGCCGGTTGTGCCACAGCCACATGAGACACCGGGGGTCGAAGGACTCCACCATATATTTGCCCTTGTACTTATCCAGCAGGGCGCACGCGGCGGCGGTCAGCGCGTCGGCGTTGCCCCGCTCGGCCTTCAGCTCGATGATCAGGGGCGCTTTGCCGGCGAAAATGGGCAGCACCTCCTCCAGCAGGGGGATGTGGTGCTCTGTGCCCTCCAGGGTGTAGCTGGACAGATCCTCCGCCGTCAGGTCCTCGATCTCCACGTCCGCCCCGGCGGTACGCAGCAGGGAGGCGTCGTGGATGACCGCCAGATGGCCGTCCTTCATCAGATGCACGTCCAGCTCCGCGCCAAAGCCGCACTGCACCGCACGGCGGAACGCGGGGATGGAGTTTTCGGGGATGCGGGGCTTGTCATGATAGCCCCGGTGGGCATAGCGCCACTTTTTGAAATAGTCCCAGTCGCCCCGCCGCTTTTGACAGCGCAGCGCCAGCAGGTACAGGAGAAAGACCACCGCGATCAGGGCGGCCAATACGATGAGCCAAGTCATAGGGAAACCTCTTTTCAGTCGTTGTCCACGTCCAGCACCTCCAGCCCCACCTTAGCCGCGGGCTTGCTGTCGCCGTGCTTGACGAACAGCATGGTCACGAAGGCCAGCGCCGTGAACACGGCGGCGTAGGGGAACAGGACGTGCATACCGAATTTATCCATCAGCAGGCCGGACACCATGGGTGTGGCCACCTGGGCCGCCATGGAGGCGGTGTAGTAGAAGCCGGTGTATTTGCCCACGTCGCCGCCGGAGGCCAGCTCCACCACCATGGGGAAGGAGTTGACGTTGATGGTGGCCCAGGCGATGCCCGCCAGGGCGAACATGGCGTTCATCAGCATGGTGGGACTGTCCGCCGTCAGGAAGCCCGCCACGCCGAAGGCCACCGTGAGCATCACCACGCCGGCGAGGATGGTCTTTTTCCGTCCGAGCTTCCCGGCGAGGAAGCCCACCGGCAGATAGGCCACGATGGCGGCGGCCTGGGCGATGATCAGCGTCAGGTTATAGTCCTTGTGCAGGATATTGCTGGCGTATACGGAGTATTTGCTGGTGACGGCGTTGTAGCCGAAGAACCACAGCACGATGCTCAGAAGGATCAGCAGCAGGCTCTTCACCTCGTCGGCAGACAGCCTGCGGCTCTCCGTGGGCTGCGCCGCCTCCTCTTTTTCCTCCAGCCCGGCGGCCACGGCCTGCCGCTGCATCTCGGCGGCCCACTCCGGCTCACGGACGGTGAGCATGAACACCACCAGCGCCGCCAGCATCAGCGCCGCGATCACGCCAAAATAGCCGGTGTAGCTCATCAGGCTGTTCTCCACCGACGAGGTGGCGAACACCATGCCCAGCGCCAGCACCAGAATGCCGCCGGCGCTGCCCATCAGGTTGATGACGGCGTTGGCCTTGGAGCGCAGCGGCTTCAGCGTCACGTCCGGCATCAGCGCCACCGCCGGGGAGCGGAATGTGGCCATGGAGACGAGGATGATGAGCAGCAGCACCACGAACAGCACCACCGTCCCCGGATGCGTCCGGGTGACGGCGTGGGCGCAGGCCTGCCGCGCCGGTACGACGTAGTTGGTGTAGTCCGGATTGGTCACGGTCCTTTCACCCTCGGTGATCTGGCTGCGGATAGCGGTGAACTCCTCCTGGGTGATTTTCTGGCCCAGGATAAAGCTCTCGCCGCCGGGGGTCAGCAGCGTGGCGTCCTTCTGCTCCTGATAGATCTCCGCCAGCGCCGCCGGATCGTCAATGGCAGACACCTTGTCCAGATACTTCAGCTGGGCGTTGTCCACGAAGGACAGAGCGATGAGCGCCACCGCCGCCAGCAGCGTGCCTACCACGATGAACGGCGTCCGCCGCCCTTTGGGATGGGTGCATTTGTCGGAGATGTGGCCGAACAGCGGCAGCAGGAACAGTGCCAGCACGTTGTCCAGTGCCATGATGACGCCGGACCAGGTCTGGCTCATGCCGAACTTGTTGGTCAGGATCAGGGGAATGGTGTTGTCATAGGCCTGCCAAAAGGCGCAGATCAGGAAAAATGCAAACCCCACCAGTATGGTGCGCTTGTAATTCAGCTTCATGGCGTTTCCTCCATCTCGCGGTATACCGCGGCAATATCGTCGTATATCCATGTGGGCCGGACATCGAATTTCTCCACGTCCTCCCGTGTTCCCTCGCCGGACAGCACCAGTATGCTGTCGATGCCGGCGTTGACGGCGCAGGCGATGTCCGTATACACCCGGTCGCCGATAAGCACCGTCTCCGACGGGCCGAAGCCCGTCCGCCGCATGGCCAGCTCCGCCATGGCGGGCTGGGGCTTGCCGATGAACGTGGGCCTTCGCCCGGTGGCGTTGGTCAGCATCTGGCACACGCTGCCGCAGTCCGGCACAGCGCCATACCACGTGGGGCACACCCAGTCCGGGTTGGTGGCCAGCCACGTCACGCCCCGGTTCAGCAGGATGCAGCTGTCCTCCAGCTTCTGGAACGTCAGCTCCCGGTCAAAGCCGCTGAGCAGGATGTCCACATCCTCCTCCACCCGGGTCGTCACGGGGATGCCCGCGCTGTCCAGCTGCTGCCGGAACGACTGCGTTCCCGCCGCGTAGCACTTCTTCCCCGGGTATTCCCGATGCAGCAGGTCAATGGCAGCGTCCACCGAGGTCAGGTAGTCCCCCGGCCCGGTGGCGATGCCCAGTCGGCCTAATTTCTCTATGTACCCCTCCACGCCCCGGGAGGAGTTGTTGGTGAGGAACAGATACCGCCCGCCGGTCTCACGGACGCGGGCCAGGAACTCCGGTACTCTGTCGAACAGCCGCTCGTCCACGTACAGCGTGCCGTCCATGTCCAGCAGGAACAGCCGCTTCTGTCCCACGGTCATAGTCCCGCCTCCCTTTACAGCGTTCTGTCATAAATCTCAGAATACCACAGGAACTGTCCCGTGGCAATAAAAACTCCCGTCTTATACCACCTGAAAAATGAAAAATTTCAGATAATTGGTCTCCTCCACGCCCCACAGGATAGGGTGGTCGGCGCACTGCTGCCGCGCCTCGATCTGCCGCAGCTGCACCCCGGCGTCGTGTGCGGCGCTGTGGAGCATTTTTATGAACAGCTCCTCCGTGGCGAAATGGCTGCACGAGCAGGTGGCTAAATACCCGCCCCGGGGCAGCAGCTTCATGGCCCGGTAGTTGATCTCCTTGTACCCGGTCATGGCGCTGTGGACCGTCCTCCGACTCTTGGTGAAGGCCGGCGGGTCGAGGATGATGAAGTCATACCTCCGGGGCTGCTTCTCCAGCCCCGGCAGCAGGTCGAACACGTTGGCCGCCACACAGTCCATCACACCGTCCAGCCCGTTGCGCCGGGCGTTCTCCGAGGCGCACTGCACCGCGAACTCCGACACATCCACGGCGGTGACGTGCTTCGCCCCGCCCTTGGCCGCATTCAGGGCGAACGAACCGGTGTGGGTGAAGCAGTCCAGCACCGTCCTGTCCCTGGCCAGCTTCGCCACCGCCAGCCGGTTGTACTTCTGATCCAGGAAGAACCCGGTCTTCTGCCCGTTCTCAAAATCCACGGTGTAGATGATGCCGTTTTCCATGATGTCCACCGTTGTCTGCGCAGGCGGCGCCTCACCGGGCAGGGGATACCAGCCCTTGCCCTGTGCCATGCCCTCCAGTTCGCGAATGGCCACATCGTTGCGCTCATACACGCCCCGGATGTCCTGCCCATCCTGCCGCAGAATATCCACCAGCAGCGGAAACAGCCGGTGCTTGATGCGCTCTATGCCCAAACTCAGCACCTGAGTCACCAGCACATCCTCGAACCGATCCACCGTCAGCCCCGGGAAGAAATCCGCCTCGCCGAAGATGATGCGGCAGCAGCGGCTGTCCGTCTCACCCATCACCGTCTTGCGGTACTCCCAGGCGTAGCGCAGCCGCCGCGTCCAGAATTCATCGCTGAAGTCGTCGTTGGCGTTGCGGCTCACCAGCCGCACCCGTATCTTGCTGCGGCTGTTGTAGAACCCGCAGCCCAGCCAGCTGCCCCGGCGGCTCAACACGTCCACCAGGCCGCCGTCCTCCGCCGTGCCCTCGAGGGACACGACCTCCCCCTCGTAGACCCAGGGATGGCCGCCGGTGAGGGCGCGCTCCCCCTTGGGCGTTACGGTGATCCTGGCATAGGGACGGACTGCTTTCATGGCGTGTACTTCCTTTCGTATAGCTCATATTCCCGCCCATCATAGCACATCTTTTCCCGCATTTCCATATAAATGTAAAGAGATCATGAGAAAGGGGAACACATCATGCCGCGGATCTATCTTAGTCCCTCCACCCAGGAGTACAATTCCTATATTACCGGCGCGGGCAGCGAGGAATATTTCATGAACCTGCTGGCCGACGCCATGGAGCCCTATCTGCTGGCCAACACCATCCGCTTTACCCGCAACACGCCGGATATGACCGCTGCCAGCTCCATCCGTCAGGCCAACAGCGGCAGCTACGATTTCTACCTGGCCCTCCACTCCAATGCCAGCACCGACGGCAGCCGGGAGGGTACGGTGCGGGGCGTCATCGCCTTCTACTACCCCGGCAGTGCCAACGGCAAACGGGCCGCCGGCATCTTCGTGAGAAACCTGAAGGATGTCTACCCTCTGCCCGACAAGGTCTATGCCAGCGCCACCACCGCGCTGGGAGAGGTGCGCCAGCCCTATATGCCCTCCGTGCTGCTGGAGCTGGGCTACCACGACAACACCGCCGACGCCCTGTGGGTGGAGAACAATTTAGAGGCCATCGCCGCCAATCTGGTGCTGTCGCTGACGGAGTATTTCGGGCTGCCCTTTGTCGTGCCCCTGACGCCCTGGCGGGGCACGGTCCGGACTCGGGGCGGACCGCTGAACCTACGGACCGCCCCGGCGCTGAACGGCGCTGTGGCGGCGGCCATGCCCGACGGCGCGCCGGTGACGGTCTACGGCCGCTATCAGGACTGGTACACTGTGGGGTACAACGGGCTTCTTGGCTATGCCTTCGCGGACTATATCACCTGACGGCGGGGGCTTTTGCGCCGATACTTCGTTGCAGCATCTTGCCCGCCCCACCAGATTTCCCGCTCCGCAAAAAAGCGGGACGAAATTTCCGATTTGCCCTTGACAGCGGGTGACATTGTGTTTAATATTAGTAAGGATTATTATCGGTAGGAGCATAACCTCCCGCCGGTTATATCTGACGCAATATTTTGCGCGATCACCCGAGCAACAACACAACATAGGAGGAATGCACTATGACCGTAACAGGCTGGATCGTGGCAGCTGCCGCGTTCCTGGTGGCGGCGGTGGTCTTTTTCCTCCTCGGCATTCGCTACCGCAAGGGCGTAGCGGAAAAAGAAATCTCCAGCGCGGAGGACGAAGCCACGCGCATCATCAACGAGGCCATTAAAAGCTCTGAAAACAAGAAAAGAGAGGCACTTCTTGAAGCAAAAGAAGAGATTTTGAAAAACCGCAGCGAATACGAGAAGGAAGTCAAGGAACGCCGCGCCGAGCAGCAGAAGCAGGAGCGCCGTCTGCAGCAAAAAGAGGAAAATCTCGATCACAAGACCGAGATGATCGAAAAGAAGGAAGAGGCCCTGGCCCAGAAGCACGCCGCCATGGACAAGGAGCAGGAGGAGATCAAGCTCATCAAGCGCAGCCAGACGGAAATGCTGGAGCGCATCTCCGGCTTCACGGCGGATCAGGCCAAGGATTACCTCATCGCCCAGGTGGAGTCCGAGGTGACCCACGAGACGGCGCTGAAGATCAAGGAGATCGAGGCCCGGGCCAAGGACGAGGCCGACCAGCGCGCCCGCGAGATCGTGGCCACCGCTATCCAGCGCTGCGCCGCTGACCACGTGGCGGAGATCACCGTCAGCGTCGTGCCCCTGCCCAACGACGAGATGAAGGGCCGCATCATCGGCCGTGAGGGCCGCAACATTCGCACGCTGGAAACACTGACCGGCGCGGATCTTATCATCGACGACACCCCCGAGGCCATCACCGTGTCCTGCTTCGAGCCGGTTCGCCGGGAGGTCGCCCGGCTGGCGCTGGAGAAGCTCATCGCCGACGGGCGCATCCACCCCACCCACATCGAGGAGATGGTGGAGAAGGCCCGCCGCGAGGTGGACGGCGTTATCCGCGCCGAGGGCGAGCGCGCCGTGCTGGAGACCGGTGTCCGCGGACTGCACCCGGAGCTGCAGAAGCTGCTGGGCAAGCTGCATTACCGCACCAGCTACGGCCAAAACGTGCTGCAGCACTCCATCGAGGTCAGCCACATCGCCGGCATGATGGCCGCCGAGCTGGGCGCTGATGTGAACGCCGCCAAGCGCGCCGGTCTGCTCCACGACATCGGCAAGGCTTTGGATCACGAGTTCGAGGGCACCCACGTGGCGCTGGGTGTGGAATACGCCCGCAAGTACCGCGAAAAAGAGGACATCATCCACGCCATCCAGGCGCACCACGGTGACGTGGAGTGCAAGACGCTGGTGGCCTGCCTGGTGCAGGCGGCGGACGCCATTTCCGCGGCACGCCCCGGCGCGCGCCGTGAAAACCTGGAGAACTACATCAAGCGTCTGCAGAAGCTGGAGGAGATCACCGGCTCGTATCCCGGCGTGGAGAAGAGCTATGCCATTCAGGCCGGCCGCGAGGTTCGCGTCATGGTCAAGCCCGAGCAGGTCAGCGAGGACGAGATGGTCATCCTGGCCCGGGAGCTGGCCAAGCGTATCGAGAGTGAGCTGGAATACCCCGGCCAGATCAAGGTCCACGTCCTGCGGGAGACGAAGGTCGTGGAGTACGCCAAGTAAAAATTCCCTGTCCGGAAAACCCGGTGTGCGTTGCACACCGGGTTTTGTTCTGCTATAATAACCGCGAAGAGGAAAGAAAAACACCGCGCTTTTGGGGAGGATATAGTATGAAACGTGTGTTGGCTACCGCCTTGCTTTTGGCCCTGCTCCTGACACTGACCGCCTGCGCCGCACTGAAAAAGGAGAACACTGATCCTTTGGAGGGGCCGGGACAGACGGAGCAGCAGGAGCAGCATCTTACCGCCGACGTACCGGAGACAAAGACGTGGCAGCGCAGCCACGGTGCGGTGTGGGGCAGCGACCCCACCCCTGTCAGCGCCTCCTTTGAGCGCATCAGCGGCGCGGCGGATAAGGGCATGACCGTGGGACAGGAGCTGCTGCTTTTGGATTTCATGGACTGCTATTATCAGTCCATCTCCGCGCTGGAGGTCATTGACCCCTCCGATCTGTTCACCACTGTGGACGAGACGGTGTACCACAAGACTATCTGGCACGACCTGTGCATCATCCGCCGCCTGTCGCCCATCGACCTGACTATGACCTCCTATAGCTACTCCCTGCGCTGCACGTCCCTCGAGCCGTCTCCGGAGACGGAAGGCGACGTGGATGTGGTGCTGAAGGAGAGCAACGTGGTCTACTTCGCCGGGCTGGACGGTATTCCCTCTGAGCAGTTCGGCATCAAGCATACGTTTACGCTCCGCAGCATCGGCGGCGATCGCTGGCGCATCGTCTCCCACGTGTCCGACGACAACGCCTATTACAGCGCAGACTACGACCGCACTACCCGGCAGGACAACCATTTCCCAGCCATCACCGACTACATCGAGGCCCGCCGCGACCTGCCCCGGGAGGGGCTGACCGTCGCCGTCACCGCCGACCACCCCTATGACCGTCAGGCCGCCCGGGAGTATATGCTGGCCTATGTGGGACGGCGCAATCCCGGCTTTATGGCCTATGATGACTACGGCGGCAACTGCATGAACTTCGGCTCGCAGGTGCTGCTGGCCGGCGGCATTCCTATGGATACCTCCGGCGGCTATGAGACGGGCTGGTACTGGTTCAGCCAGCACAGCACCACCCTGCCCTGGGTCAACGTGGGCTGGTTCTTGGACTACGCCGCGGCGGAGCGGGAGCACGGCCTGGCGGCGGTGGTCAACGCACCCTATTTCAGCGGCGAGACCGGCGACATCATCACCATGGGCGTGGATGAGCCGGCCAACCACACCACCGTCATTTTGGACGTGATCCGGGATGAAAACGGCCTGCCCATCGACTATCTGCTGTGCTCCAACACGGCGGATCTGCGGAATTTCCCTGCGTCGGCGTACTATTATACCAACCGCCAGCTGACAAAAATTATTGGTTGGAACGAGTGAAAAAGTTGCAAAAATGAGCTGAAAATGCAAAGGAGGCGCGTTTTACGGAGTTCAAAGTATTGGCGCTGGGCGACGTGGCCAGCGAGACAGGCTTGACACTGTTGGAGAAGAAGCTCCGGGCTTTCAAGCGGGAGCAGGGTATCGATTTCACCGTGGTCAACGGGGAGAACATCTCCGGCAGCGGTCTGACGCGGGATCAGGCGCAGGCGCTGTTTGCCGCCGGGGCGGACGTGATCACCCTGGGCAACCACACCTTCGGCAAGCCTCAGATCGCGTCCTATTTAGACGATGAAGCGTATATTCTGCGGCCTGCCAACTTCACGGGCCGCGCCCCGGGACACGGGTATCTGCGGGTGGCTTTAGGGGCGGTTTCCGTTGCGATTTTTCCGCTTATCGGACGCTGCGGCCTTGATTTCAACGCGGATAATCCGTTTTTTACGGCGGACAAGCTGCTGAAAACAGAGGAGAAGGCCACATTTACGCTGGTGGAATTTCACGCACAGGCCACCAGTGAAAAGCTGGCGCTGGCCTATTATTTAGATGGTCGGGTGTCGGCTCTGTGGGGCACGCACACCCATGTGCCCACCGCGGATATGCGGGTGTTCAAAAAGGGAACGGGCTACGTGACAGACCTTGGTATGACAGGGCCGGACGAGTCGGTGCTGGGCGTTGAGCCGGCCCAGTCCATGGAGTTTTTCCTGGGCGGGCTGCCGGGCCGCTACCGGGCGGCGGAAGGGCCGTGTACCGCCCAGGGGTGCGTGTTTACCCTGAACAGCGACACGGGATTGTGCGAAAAAGTGTATAGAATAGAGATTAAATAACCATAAATCGAGAAAAACGGACTGGAAAAATCTTTAATAAACTTGAATACAGGAGTGAAAAATATACCTATGTCAGTGGAAAAAGTGAGAGAATACTTGAAACCCTACGGTGTGGCCGACCGTATGCGGGAATTTGAGGTGTCCAGCGCCACGGTGGAGCTGGCGGCCATGGCCGTGGGCGTGGAGGGCGCGCGGATCGCCAAGACCCTGAGCTTCAAGATCGGGGAAGCTCCCATCCTCATCGTGGCCGCAGGAGACGCCAAGGTGGACAACAGCAAGTACAAGCATTTCTTCGGCACGAAGGCCAAGATGCTCACCCACGAGGAGGCGGTGGAGCGCATCGGCCACGCTGTGGGCGGTGTGTGTCCCTTTGCCCTGCCCGACGATGTGAAAACGTATCTGGACGTGTCGCTGAAACGGTTCGACACCGTGTTCCCCGCTGTGGGCAGCGCCGCCAGCGCCATTGAGCTGACCTGCGACGAGCTGGAGCGCTGCTGCGGCAAGAACTTCGCCCAGTGGGTGGACGTGTGCAAGGGCTGGCAGCCGGAGGAGGCCTGACGTGGTGCGGGTACTGCACGCGGCGGACTTCCATTTGGACAGTGCCTTCGGCGCGCTGACAGCGGAGCAGGCCCGGCAGCGCCGGGCGGAGAGCCGCCGCAGCCCGGAGCGGCTGGTGGAGTGGGCCAACGACCGCGGGGTGCAGCTTCTGCTGCTGGCGGGAGATCTGTTCGACGGCGGCGAGCTGCGGGGCGACACCGCGCCGCTGCTGGCCCGGGCGCTGGGCGCGTTCCGGGGCAGGGTGGTCATAGCCCCCGGCAACCACGACCCCTACACGGCGGACGGGCCGTATGCCCGGACGCTGTGGCCCGACAATGTGCATGTCTTTACGGAGGACCGGATGCAGGCCGTCACGTTCCCGGAGCTGGGCTGCACCGTATACGGCGCGGCCTTCACAGCCCCTGAGATGCCGGAGGACCACGTGCTGGCGGGGTTCACCGCCCCGGAGGACGGACTGGTCCACATCGGCCTGCTCCACGGCGACGTCACCGGCGGCGACAGCCGCTACCGCCCGCTGACCACGGCATCCATCGCCGCCAGCGGGCTGGATTATCTGGCGCTGGGCCATGTCCACAGCTGTACCGGCGTGGTGCGGGCGGGCCGGGTGGCCTACGGCTACTGCGGCTGTCCGGAGGGCCGGGGCTTTGATGAGCTGGGGGACAAGGGTTTTCTGTACGGCGACATCGGGCCGGGGACGGCGGAGCTGCGGTTCGTGGCCTTCGCCCGCCGCCGCTATCGTATTTGGGAGGCAGACGTCACCGATGGCGATCCGCTGGCCGCCGTGGAGCGGCTGCTGCCCCAGGACACGGCGGAGGATATATGCCGGCTGCGGCTGGTGGGAACACCGGAGGAGCCGGTGCGGCTGCCGCTGCTGCAGCAGTCGCTGGAGGGGCGGTTTTTCGCCCTGCAGCTGCGGGATGAGACCACCGTGCGCCGGGAGATATGGGACAAGTGCGGCGAGGACACGCTAAGGGGACTCTTTTTGCAGGAGCTGCGGCGGGAGTACGACGGCGGGGACGACGAGACACGCCGGCGCATTGAGCTGGCCGCACGGTTCGGCGTGGCCGCTATGGACAACAGGGAGGTATGACCGTGAAGCGTATTCTGATGATCGGCACAGGCGGCACCATCGCCAGCGAGATGTCACCCTCCGGGCTGACACCGGAGCTGAACAGCGCGCAGCTTTTATCCTTCGTGCCCCGAATCGGGGAGCTGTGCCACGTGGACTGCATCCAGCTATACAGTCTGGACAGCACCAACATCCGCCCGGCCCACTGGCTGGGCGCGGCACAGACCATCCGGGAGCGGTATGACGACTATGACGGCTTTGTCATCTCCCACGGCACGGACACCATGGCCTACACCGCCGCGGCGCTGAGCTATCTCATCCAGGGCAGCCCCAAGCCCATCATCCTCACCGGGGCGCAGAAGCCCATATGGTTCGACGGCACGGACTCCAAGCGCAACCTGACGGACGCGTTCTTATACGCCTGCCGGGGCTGCGGCGGCGTGCAGATCGTGTTCAAC
The DNA here is from genome assembly GCA_900554275.1 of uncultured Eubacteriales bacterium. Classification (GTDB taxonomy): domain Bacteria; phylum Bacillota; class Clostridia; order Oscillospirales; family Oscillospiraceae; genus Vescimonas. Next base: position 68,576 of record USGS01000001.1, on the reverse strand, counting down.
GGAAAGGTGATCCTGGGTACGCGGGCGCGAAAGACCTGCTCCAAGAGCTTTCAGGCGTTTTCCAGCGTGAATTATCCCGACCTGGCGGTGGTGCAGGACGAGCATCTGCTGCAATATATGCGCTGCGCCTGCTATCCCAGGCCGCTGTTCTACGACAGGCTGGACGATAACGTGGGGCTGCTGAAGCTGATCCCCGGCACGCCGGCGGCGGTGCTGGAATTCATGCTGGAGCGGTATGACGGGCTGGTCATCGAGTCCTTCGGCGTAGGCGGTCTGCCGGAATACGAGGGGGACGACAGCTATTACGACATCATCCGCCGGGGCGTGGAGCGGGGCAAGATCGTGGTCATGACCACCCAGGTGCCCAACGAGGGCAGCGACCTGACGGTGTATCACGTGGGCGGGCGGCTGAAAAGCACGCTGCGGCTGCTGGAGGCATACGACATGACCACGGAGGCGGCGGTGGCCAAGCTGATGTGGATACTGGGACGCACCCGGGACTTTGACGAGGCGGAGAAGCTGTTTTACCGGCCCGTGGCGCGGGATATATTATATGAGAACTGAGACCAGGACCTCCGGCTGCGGCCGGAGGTCCTGGTGTTTTGTTGGGGGCGCGCCTGCGGAGGGTCAGGTCCTGCGGTAGGCGGTGGGGAGAAGGCCGTACTGCTCCTTGAAGGCGGCGGTGAACTTGCTTTGGCTCTCGTAGCCCACCTGACGGGCGATCTCCGCCACGCTCAGGCCCGTCTCCCGCAGCAGCTGGGATGCCTTTTCCAGCCGGTGCTCCTTCAGGTGGGCGGCGATGGACGTGCCATACACCGATTTGAACACCTCTTTCAGTGTGGTGGGGTTGATGGGGTACAGGTGGGCCAGCTCGTCAATGGTGATGCGCCGGTCCATGTGCTCCGTCAGGTAGTCGTGTATCTCCCGGATGAGCTGCACCTGCTCCGCCTGGGAGCGCCACTGGGGACAGGCCACGTCCATGACCTGCTCGACCATCTCGTGGAGCAGCCGGGCCTGGGCGGTGTCGGCGGCGTGGTAGTACACCTCCTTGCCGTCCCGCCGCGTGACCAGCAGTCCGCTGTCACGCAGCGTCCGCAGGTGGTGGGACACGGCGGGGCTGGACATATCCATCATGGCGGCGATGTTCACCACGCACTCCTCGCAGTGGCACAGCAGCCAGAAGATGCGGATGCGGTTGGCGTCGCCCAGCTGGCGAAAAATGTCCGCCAGTCGCTGGAAGGTATCCGCCCTGTCCAGCAGCTGGCGGATCACGTCGGTATGGGTGGGCTCTTCGCCGTGGTAGTGGGGCAGCTGACGGTCATCCATGTCGGTATCCTCCCTTTTCGCCCGAACGGAAATGCTTTTCGCCCCTTTGGCAGAGAGTGGGGCGGAGCTGTTGACTTTTGGGCGCAGGGACAGTATACTACGGCCATGATGATTAAACAAGTGCTTAATGGTAAAACTACCGGCACGGAGAGGAGCATACCCATGAAAAAGACGTACAGCATTGAAGTGGACTGCGCCAACTGCGCCAACCTGATGGAGGAGGCCGCGGGCAAGACCGAGGGCGTGGCTTCCGCGGTGGTGAACTTCATGACCCAAAAGATGATCGTGGAATTTGCTGAGGGTGCGGACGTGAAGGCCACCATGAAGGCCGTTCTGAAGGCCTGCAAGAAGGTCGAGCCTGACTGCGAGATCGAGCTGTAAGACATATTCAGCCGCGCCCTGCACCCATGCAGGGCGCGTTTTCTCCCATCGAGGAAAGGAGCGGGACTATGACGAAGAAACAGAAAAAGATGCTCTCGCGCATCCTGATCACCGCCGTCATGCTGGCGGCGCTGTACTTCCTGCCGGTGACGGGCTGGCCGCGGCTGGCGCTGTATCTGGCGGCGTACCTGGTCATCGGCTATGACATCCTGAAAAAGGCGGGGCAGGGCATTCTGAACGGCCGGGTGTTCGACGAGAACTTCCTGATGGCCGTGGCCACCGTGGGCGCGTTCGCGCTGGCCATCTATGAAAAGAGCGGCGACTACAACGAGGCCATCGCCGTTATGCTGTTCTATCAGATCGGCGAGCTGTTCCAGAGCTACGCCGTAGGCAAGAGCCGGAAGAACATCAGCGCATTGATGGACATCCGTCCCGACTACGCCAACGTGGAGCGGGACGGCCAGCTGGTGCAGGTCGATCCGGACGAGGTGGCCGTGGGCACGGTCATCGTGGTGCAGCCCGGCGAAAAAGTCCCCATCGACGGCGTGGTGGTGGAGGGCAGCTCCACCCTGAACACCAGCGCCCTCACCGGCGAGAGCTTGCCCCGGGACGCCCGCGAGGGGGACGAGATCATCAGCGGCTGCATCAACATGACGGGCCTTTTGAAGATCCGCACCACCAAGGAGTTCGGAGAGTCCACCGTTTCCAAGATCCTGGAGCTGGTGGAGAACTCCAGCTCCCGCAAGTCCCGCAGCGAGGACTTCATCGCCAAGTTCGCCCGCGTCTACACCCCCGCCGTGTGTTACAGCGCCCTGGCGCTGGCGGTGCTGCCCCCGGTGATCCGGCTGATCGGCGGCATGGACGGCCAGTGGGAGCAGTGGGTCTACCGTGCGCTGACGTTTTTGGTCACCAGCTGCCCCTGCGCGCTGGTGGTCAGCATCCCCCTGAGCTTCTTCGCCGGTATCGGCGGCGCCAGCAAGGAGGGCGTGCTCATTAAGGGGTCTAACTATCTGGAGACGCTGTCCCAGGTGAAAACAGTGGTGTTCGACAAGACCGGTACGCTGACGAAGGGCGTGTTTGAGGTCACCGCCGTCCACCACAGCGACATGGACGAGAGCAAGCTGCTGGAGTACGCGGCGCTGGCGGAGTGTGCGTCCTCCCACCCCATCAGCAGGAGCTTGCAGCGCGCCTACGGCAAGGCCATCGACCGCAGCCGCGTCACCGACATTCAGGAGATCAGCGGCCACGGCGTCACCGCCTGTGTGGACGGCCATACGGTGGCGGCGGGCAACAGCAAGCTCATGGAGCGGCTGGGCATCCCGTACCACGACTGCCACAGCGTGGGCACGATCATCCACATGGCGGTGGACGGGCAGTACGCCGGCCATATCGTCATCTCCGACGTGGTGAAGCCCCACGCCAGGGAGGCGCTGGCCGCGCTGCATAAGGCCGGGGTGAGCAGGACTGTTATGCTCACCGGCGACGCCAAAAAGGTGGCGGAGGCGGTGGCGGCGGAGCTGGGCGTGGACGAGGTCCACAGCGAGCTGCTCCCCGGCGACAAGGTGGCTCAGGTGGAGGCGCTGCTGGCGCAGCAGAAGGGCCGGGACAAGCTGGCCTTCGTGGGCGACGGCATCAACGATGCGCCGGTGCTGAGCCGGGCTGACATCGGCATCGCCATGGGCGCGATGGGGTCTGACGCCGCCATCGAGGCCGCCGACATCGTGCTGATGGACGACGACCCGGCCAAGATCAGCAAGGCCATCAAAATTTCCCGCAAGTGCATCGGCATCGTGTATCAGAACATCGTGTTCGCGCTGGCGGTGAAGTTCGCGTGCCTGGTGCTGGTGGCCGTGGGCGCGGCGGATATGTGGGCGGCTATCTTTGCGGACGTGGGCGTGATGGTGCTGGCGGTGCTGAACGCCATCCGCGCCCTGCGGGTGCATGATCTGTAATGACAGGAATGAGATAAAGAGGGAAGCCCCGGCCGTCGGCCGGGGCTTCCCTCTTGTGGAGGGGTAGTATGGAAAAGAAATGGTATCGGGGTCAGGCCTGCACACGGTTCTCCCGCGTCCAGGTGGTCATGTCCAAACGGGGATAGCGCTTACGCAGCTCAGGCATCTCGCCCTTCAGGTCGCCCAGAGCGGCGATGCGGTTGATGAGGGCCAGATCGGCGGCGGGCATGGTGTGGGCGCAGTCGCTGCCGCAGGACGCGCAGTGGTAGGTGCGGGCCTCCTCGTTATAGACCACAGAGCTGCTGCCGCAGACGGCGCACCGGTTCATCTTAGAAATCAAAGCCATAAGTAATTACCTCCATTCATTTGCTTCGTTTGACTGTCCTTATATTAGCACAAAGCTATTGAGTTGTAAAACGCATAATTGTACTTGCAAGTATGAGGAAAAGTATGATAAGATAGAGGGCAAGAAGGAGGTGGCACCATGAGCGTGTCCAAATATCAGATGTTCGTCAAGACGGTGGAGTGCGGCAGCTTTTCCAAGGCGGCGGAGGCGCTGAATTTTACCCAGTCCGGCGTGAGCCACGCGGTGCAGTCGCTGGAGGACGAGCTGGGCGTCACGCTGCTGAGCCGCAACCGGGGCGGCGTGGTGCTGACGGCGGACGGCCGTGCCCTGCTGCCCAAGATCGAGCGGCTGTGCGCCGCCCACCGGGCGCTGATGCAGTCGGCGGCGGATCTGAAGGGCATGGATGCGGGCCTTGTGAAGGTGGCCACGTTCTCCAGCGTGTCCGCCCAGTGGCTGCCGTCTATCCTCAAGAGCTTCGGGGAGCTGTATCCCAATATTGAGTTCGAGGTGGTCACCGGCGATTTCTACGGCCAGAGCGAGGAGTGGATATTGCAGGGCAAGGTGGACTGCGGGTTTCTGCGGCTGCCGTCTGCCAAGCGGCTGCAGACGTATCCCCTGCACCGGGACGAGCTGGTGGTGGTGACGCCCTGCGGCCACCCGCTGGCGGGGAACAACACGTTTCCCCTGCAGGCGCTGGCCAGCGAGCCGTTCATCCGGCTGGAGGAGGGCGACGACTATGAGATCACGGCGGCGCTGGACCGGATGGACGTGCGGCCCAACGTCCGCTATACCGCCCGGGAGGACCGAACCATGCTGGCCATGGTGTCCAAGGGACTGGGCATCAGCCTGCTGCCGGAGCTGATGGTGCGCCACAGCCCGTACCCGGTGGCGGTGTGCCACGCGCCGGAGCGGTTTTACCGCAACATCGGCATCGGCGTGAAGGACAAGGGGGCGCTGTCCGCGTCTACCCGGCGTTTCGTGGACTATGTGCGGCGTTGGGTGGCGGAGAATGGAGAAAAATGACAGTTTGCGATGCCAGCCCCCTTGACAAGGAAAGACGGGGCGGCTATAATGATTTGCAGTGGGCCGGACGGCCCGGATAAGTGAATAGTGGTCCGAGGATGCTGTGTGGCTGCCGCCGCAACGACCGAACACGGTCAGGCGGCAGTTTTGAAAGGAACGGGGCGCAAGAACCCCACGCGAACGGCACTGTGGGCGCAAGGATGCACCGAAGCGGCGAGAGCTGTGTGACGAAAGTCAGCCATTGGGACGCAAGTCCTGAGAAGGTAGGCGGCAGACGGGGAGCGAAAGCTCCGTGGCGCGAGGCAGGAGACTTACATGGAGGAGGGCCGACAACAGCGGGCGCTCTCTCCGTGTGTGATATGGACAAGGCAAGGGTACGCGCTGATGTTTCCGGTGACGGAAGCGTCGGTGCTTTTTTCTTGCGGCACTCGCTGGTTTTCCGCGCAGGCGGATGACCGGCGTTTTTTCGTATTGGAGGGAACACGCAGCACCCTTATTTTTGCCAAGCCTTGGCGGTCTGAACGGAGACCGTCAGCTTTCCATAAGGGTAGGAGAGGCCAAGCCGGGCCTCTCCCACCTCCTCTTCCTGAGCGGAGACAGGGGCAGCAAGGCCGAAAGGCGTTTATATAACGAGCAGAGAAAATCACAAGGAGGAAACAACAGATGAAGAAACGCTTAGTTTCGCTCTTCCTGGCACTGGTCATGGCGCTGAGCCTGATCCCCACCACCGTGTGGGCCGAAGTGGCCGAGGGGAGCGAAAGCAGCCTCGGCAGTGTCCACGTCATCGTGGAGAACACCACGTATACCGACGTCCAGTATGATGAGATGAAGGGTACGCTGGTGGACACCGACGTGACCCTGACGGCGGATGCCACCATGATGAGCTGCGTAGACAGCGCGCTGCGTGGGGCGGGCTACACCGCCGTAGGCGCGGACAAGGGTTATATCAGCGAGATCACCAAGGGCGATGCGGCTCTGGGCCATTTTGACGGCAGCCAGGGCGGCGGCTGGATGGGCACGCTGAACGACTGGTTCACCAACCGCGGCTTTAAAGAATTTACCGTGGCAGACGGTACGCTGGCCAACGGCGACCAGATCCGCGTCATGTATACCTGCAATTTGGGCGCGGACATCGGCGGCAACTGGACGACGATGAACGACACCAGCCTGACGGCCCTGAGCTTCAGCGCCGGTAAGCTGGCGCCCGAATTCGACAAGGACACCACCAGCTATACCCTGGAGCTGACGGAGGGCGTGGAGCAGGTCACTGTCGCGGCCTCCGCAGCCAACAAGCAGAACCAGGTCTATCTGTCTGTGGGCGAGACCTCCTACCGCCGCACGGCGTCTATCCCCGTGGCGGACGGCACGGTGCTGACCATCCGCTGCGGCGACGCACAGGAGGCCAGCGGCGAGGGCGAGAACGCCACGCCGGCTGTTACCCCCACCACCTATACTGTTACGATGATCGCGCCCCACGCGCCGGTGGTTACCACGGCGGAGGTGACCATCCGCTCTCAGGCGGCGGGCGCATATCTCCACGGCTTCGCGGAGAAGCAGACCGTGGCGTCTGATCTGGCGGAGAAGTACGGCTTTACCGACGAGGTGGACGGCGTGTCCGCGCTGGACGTGCTGGTCCGCGCCCATGAGCTGACCTTCGGTGAGGCGTTCACCAAGGAGACGGCTGCGGACTATTTGGTCGTAAGCAGCAGCGGTTTTATCACCACTATTTTCGGCGAAAAGACGGGGAACTGCGGCTTTACCATCAACGGCTCTGTGCCGCATAACGGCGTACTGGCGGATGACACCTACGCTCCCGGCGGGAAGAGCTATACCGGCTACACCGTCGCACAGGCGGAGGTGAATACCGGCAATGTTGTGGATTTCTTCCTGTATCAGGACGACTCTGCACTGGATAATTACCCGATCTGGGAGAAGGCTGATGCCAAGCTGGACAGCCTGACGATAAAGCCCAAGGCGGCGGTGAATATGACCGTGATGGGCTATTGCATCGGTTACTATGGCTGCGTGCCTATGGAGGCGCTGGAAGCCAATAATCAGATCAGTGCGCTGGAAGGCGCCCAGCTGGCCTGGGTCAATGCGGAAAGCGGCAAGCTGACGGACATCAGCGGCGCTGTGGTGGCAGAGGACGGCACAGTGTCCTTTACCGCTCCGGAGACGGATGGTACATATTATCTGACGGCGTATATGCCGAAAGCGGAGATCAAAGATAACTACGCGACTCCCATCGTTCTCAGCATCCTGCCGGTCACGGTGGATGTGAACGCGGTGGAAGAAGCCGAGCTGACCCTCAGCGGTCTCCATGACGCGCAGGTCAAGTATCTCAAGCTGTATACCTATATTGATGGCGTCAAGGGCGACACCGACCTGCTGGCGGATGTGACGATCGCCAATGCCGCCTATACCCTGACGCTGCCCGTGGGCGACTACTGGGTGGAGGGCTATGACGCCAACGACGACTGCAACGGCGGCCTGTCCCTGACGGTCAAGGCCGGCGAGAACGCGGCCAAGATCCAGCGCATCTATCAGATCTCCGTGAACTCCGGTTGGGTGCTGGGCACGGACTACACCCTGGATGTGAAGGTCACCTCCGCCGACAACCAGGTGCGCACCGCTGCACCGGGCCGGACTGTCAGCGGCAAGGGCCAGACGTGGGAGAAAACCTACGACAGCTGCATCTTCGTGGTAGGCGATACCGTGCAGGCCACGGTCACGCCCGACCCGGTGACCCGGCCCACCTTCAATACGGCCACCGCGAAGAAGACCCCCACCATGAACGACAGTTTCTCCATCAACTGCAAGGCTGGCGTGAACGTGACCCTTACCGTTCCGGCAGGCTCCACTGTCACCATGGGTACGCTGGCCAAGTACTATGTGTACTCCTATATCGAGCCCGTGAGCCGCGATGAGGCGACCAACACCGTCGCCTACCGCGTGGATCAGAACACGGACTATTTCTACCGCGTGCAGAACCCCGACGGCGTGACCTACTGGGACTATAAGCGCTGGAGCGCGGACGACGCCATCACCCTGACGGCGGAGGATCTGCACATCGGCGATACGAGCTTCACCAAGGACACGATCTACCGCTTCGAGAAGAACGTGTATGACCGCGCCGACATCTACCTGAACATCAATACCCAGGGCTACAAGAGCATGGCCGTGGGCGAGACGTTCGAGCTGAACTCCTTCCGCAACTGGTTCGCCATCGAGAGCTATATGAACGCCAAGGTGGCCCTGCCCGATATGCACTATCAGGTCATCGACGTCAACGGCAATCCCAGCGACGTGGTGACCATCACCCCGGACGCGGTAAACAGCAATGTGGCCACTATGACCGCCAACAAGGCCGGTACGGCCATCGTGCTGGTGACCTACGACGCCATGATCCATAAGCAGGGTCAGAGCAGCACCTCCAGCAAGGAGTTCTCCGCCATCTGGCCGGAGTGCACCGGCGTGTTCGTGGTGACGGTGGGCAGCGACGGCACGGGCATCGAGACCAACATGACACTGGATCGTATGGATGCCGCCATCACCAAGGATGAGCAGCGCATTTTGGACGCGGAGCACGACATCCTGTTCTATCTGGGCGATAAGGGCGCTTCCTACAGCTTCAAGCCCGAAAGCGGCTGCACCGTCACCGTGGCCCGCTCTACCGTGGGCGATACCATGACCTTCAACGGTTTCACCAACAATGGTGTGACTGTGGCGGAGGACGGCACGGTCACCGTTACCGGCCTGACCACGGGCCGCCACATCATCAAGGTGGAGAAGAACGGCGTGGCCAACTATCAGGTCGTCACCGCCCGGGGCGTCAGCTATAAGCTGGTGGACAACGATGGCAAGGAGCTGTCTGAGGCCGCGATGAAAGCCCTCAAGGCCGGCGACACCGTGAACCTGCAGTTCAGCAACCTGGTCAGCCCCAAGGAGAAGCTGTCCGGCGCGTATAACTTCAACTTCTCCCTGTACTACCAGGGTGAGGACGGCACATTCTTCAAGTCCGACCCCGGCGGCAACTTCGGCGTGTACGACTTCAGCGGTAACCCGGCCCGCCAGCGCATCAGCATCACCATTCCCAAGTATTGGGACGGCGAGACTTATTCCCTCTCCGGCGCGATCAAGCAGGCCGGGTGGCCGGGCGTGCCCACCCACCGCGGCATCACCTATGCCGCCGGCACAAACCCCGGCTTCAACGCACCCAGCACCTCCGGCGTCCTGGCCCGTCTGCCCGAGCTGACGCTGGCGCTGGCCAAGACGGACTTCCTCACCGGCAAGCTGAGCTTTGTGGGCAGCGACGGCAAGGCCATCGCCCGCACAAGCCTGACCGTTACCTTGAAGGATGCCGCGGGCAACGTGGTCAATGTGGCCGACGACGGCAGCTTCAAATGCTATGCCGAGGAGTATTTTTACACCATCTCCGGCCAGGGTGTGGAGTATACCACCGGCTCTGTCACCGTCACCGAGGACGGCACGAACCAGTTCTCCGTCACGCTGACGGTCACCTCCGACAGCGCCTGGAACGGCAGCAGCAAGACCGAGCCCCAGAAGAACGAGAGCGGCGTGTATCAGATCGCCACCGGCGCGGAGCTGGCCTGGTTCGTGAACGAGAGCAAGACCGCCGATGTGTCCGGCGTTCTGACTGCCGACATTGATCTGGGCAAGTACGCCTGGCTGAATATCGACAGCAGCAAGAAGGTCGAGCTGGACGGCGCGGGCCATGAGATCACCGGCCTGAACGCCACCAGCGGCCTGTTCAAGCAGATCGGCGGCGGCTCTCACATCCAGAGCCTGACCCTGCGCGGCACGTCCGCCGGCGGCGGCTCTGTGGCGGGCTACGCCTATGGCAAGGACATCGTTATTGAGAACTGCTTCAGCCATGTGACCATCAGCGGCACAGGCAGCAATGTGGGCGGTATCGTGGGCTATGCCAACAGCACCACCACCATCAGGAACTGCGCCAACCTCGGCGCTGTCACCGGCAGCGGCAGCGTGGGCGGCATCATCGGCGGCTTCGTCGGCAGCGGCGCCGTCATCACCGGCTGCTACAACACCGGCGCTGTCGCCGCCACCGGCAGCACCGCCGGAGGCATCTTCGGCAACGGCAACTACGGCATTACCGTGACCAACTGCTACAACACCGGCGCGGTCAGCGCCAGCAGCAATGCCGGCGGTATCGGCGGCGTTGCGAAGGGCGAGACGAATTGGACCGGCAGCCTGCTGGCCACCTCCGCTGTGTCCGACTGCTACAGCGTGGGCGCTGTCACCGGCGGCAACGGCGCGTTCGGCAGCGTGGACGCAGGCTCTGCCACCGTCACCAACTGCTACGCCCTGGCGGCGGACGCCAACGCCGCCGTGCTGACGGAGGAACAGATGAAATCCGCCGAGCTGAACGCAGAGGCCTTTGGCCCGACCTGCGGCGGCTATCCCGCTCTGAAGTGGCAGAAGGACGTGACCTTCCACAAGGCCGAGGGCGGCACGGTGGTCCCGCCCACCTGCACGGAGAAGGGCTACACCCTCCGCACCTGCACCCTGTGCCGGGAGTCCTATCGCGACACCTATGTGGCCGCCACCGGCCACACGGAGCGCGCCGGCACGAGGACGGTCTATCCCGCCTATTACACCTACACCTGCGATGTCTGCAATGAGCTCATCACGGTTTGGGCCGATACACGTCTGGAGTATGTGACCCTGCCCGCCACCGGCGTTGTCAGCGCCGCCATGACGGACGAGGGCAAGTATCCCTGGACCTACAACAGCGCCGCTGAGCGCTTCGAGAGCGGCAACGCGGGCGCGAACAGCTCCACCTCCACGACCTCCTTCGTGTTCACGCTGGATCGCCAGCGCACCATCGCCTTCGACTTCGGCGTTTCCTCCGAGGAGAACTACGACAAGGCCACCATCACCCTGAGCAACGGCACGGAGACCAACACCGTTGCCAGCGGCATCAGCGGCACAAAGGCGGATACCTACAACGGCATTCTGACCGCCGGTACATGGACGCTCACCGTGACCTATGTGAAGGACAGCGGCGGCAACAACGGCGCTGACATGGCCTATGTCAGCGGCCTGACCATCGCCGACACCGCGCCCGCGGCGGCCGCCGAGGGTGCGGAGGCCGGTGTGACGCTCCACGACGAGTACACCATTGACCTGTCCGCTATCTTCACCGACGCGGACGGCGACGAGATGACCTACGCGGTCAGCATCAACGGCGCTGCGCCTGTGGCGGCGGAGGCATCCTTCCGCTACACCGCCGTTCTCGTGGGCAAGACCACGCTGGTGTTTACCGCCAGCGACGGCGAGAAGACCAGCACGCCCTATACCGTCACCCTGACGGTGGCCAAGCCCGCCGGTCCGGACGTGCAGGAGGCCTATAAGACCACCGGCGACTATCTGTCCGGCAAGGGCACGCCCATCGTGGGCAGCATCGGCGGCGAGTGGCTGACCATCGGCCTGGCCCGCAGCGGCCGCACCGTGCCGGAGGGCTACTACGACAACGCTGTGGCCTACGTCAAGGCCGAGATCAACACCACCACCAACCGGCTCGACCGTAATAAGTCCACGGACAACGCCCGGCTGATCCTGGCCCTGACGGCCATCGGCAAGGATGTCACCGATGTGGGCGGCTTCGATCTGCTGGCCGGTCTGGACGATATGAAGTACGTCAAGCGGCAGGGCACCAACGGTCCGGTGTGGACGCTGATCGCCCTGGACAGCCACGGCTATACCCCCGCAGGCAGCGTGACCCGCGACGCGCTGGTGGAGACCATCCTGTCTCTGCAGAAGGACAGCGGCGCGTGGTACATCAACAGCACCAACGCCACGGATGACGTGGACATGACCGCCATGGCCATCCAGGCGCTTGCTCCCTACTACAAGACCAACGAAGCGGTGAAGGCCGCTGTGGACAAGGCGCTGACCTGGCTCAGCACCATGCAGAAGTCCGACGGCTCGTTTGCCGAAATGGCGGGCGCGGCCAGCAGCAGCGAGTCCACCGCCCAGGTACTGGTGGCCCTGTGCGCCCTGGGTATCGATCCCACCGCGGACGCACGCTTCGCCAAGAATTCCTTCCATGTGGTGGACGGCCTGCTGACCTTCTACACGGGCGAGGCCTTCAAGCATCAGCTCGCGGACGCCACCGTGGATCAGATGGGCACTGAGCAATCCTACTATGCCCTGGCGGCGTATATGCGCCTGACCGGAGGCCGGAGCTTCCTGTATGACATGAACGACGTGTGCATCAAGCACGTGTTCGGCGAATGGACCGTTACCAAGGCGGCCACCTGCACCGAGGCCGGCGTTTCCACCCGTATCTGCACCGTGTGCGGCGCGGAGGAGACCCTGACCGTCCCGGCGCTGGGACACAAGTTCGGTGAATGGACCGTTACCAAGGCGGCTACCTGCACCGAGACCGGTGTCTCCACCCGTACCTGCACCGTGTGCGGTGAGGCGAAGGAGACCAAGGACATTCCCGCGCTGGGCCACAAGTTCGGCGAATGGACCGTTACCAAGGCGGCTACCTGCACTGAGACCGGTGTCTCCACCCGTACCTGCACCGTGTGCGGTGAGGCGAAGGAGACCAAGGACATCCCCGCACTGGGCCACAAGGCCGGTACGGTCTACGCCATGGATAAGGACAGCCACTGGCTCACCTGCACCGTCTGCGGTGCGGTGCTGACCAAGGAGTCCCACACCTACGTACAGGGCGTACAGTGCGTCTGCGGCCTGATGAAGACCAGCGACAGCACTGTGAAGAAGGTGGACGTCAAGGCGGACGTTTCCTCCGTCGTGGCGGACAACGAGAAGCTGAACACCCCCGAAAAGGTGAAGAGCACCCTGCAGCTGGAGATCAGCCGGGAGAACAACGCCATCACGGAGAAGAACACTGTGATGATGGAGGTGACCCTGACGGTCACGGAGAACGGCGTGTCACGCCCTGCCACAAAGGACGACCTGACTGGCGGCCGGATCACCGTGCTGCTGCCCTATCCCAGCGAGGTGGCCGGTGACTACAGAAGCTACAGCTTCACGGTGGCCCACCTGGTGACCATGGCCGGCTGCGGCAAGGACGTGGGCACGGTGGAATTCCCCGCCGCCGTTATGACGGCGGACGGCCTGCTGGTCACGCTGACGGGCCTGTCCCCGGTGGCGATAAGCTACACGGAGCGCAGCAGCAGCGGTGGCGGCAGCGGCAGCACCACTGTTGTCAAGCCCACCTCCGCCAACACGGCTGACGACAGCCAGATGACTATCTGGATGGGCAGCGCCATCCTGGCGGCAGCCGCCGTGGTGGTACTGACACAGAAGAAAAAGCGTGCATCCAAGTAACACAACCAAACAGCCGACGCAGAGGCGCTTTAGCGCCTCTGCGTGCGGCGCTTTTAAGAGGAATGGAGAGCATGATGAGAAAACGTAGCTTTTGGCTGGTGGCGCTGGCCCTGGCCATGCTGCTGACCTGCACCGCCTGCGGCAAGAAAAAGGCGGCTGACGGCGACGCAGCGCCCGATACCAAACAGGAACAGACCGTTGACAGCAAGACCGGCGACACGGCCAGGACGGAGGACAAGAAGGACGGCACGGCGGCTGGAGACAAGACCGACGCCAAGACCGATACGACTGACACCAAGACCAATACAAAGACAGACGCGGCGAACGCGGGCCAGACAGCCGCTGACGAGGCCAAAAAGCTGGAGGAGCAGAAGCGGTTAGAAGAACAGAAAAAGCAAGAGGAACAGAAAAAGCAAGAGGAACAGAAAAAGCAAGAGGAACAGAAACGGTTAGAGGAAGAAAAAAAGAAACAGGACGAGCAGAAGAAGCAGCCGGAGCAGGTCATTGATCCTGATACGGGCAAGGACAAGTATGAGACTGACCCCGTTCCCGAGGGAAAGCCCACACCCTCCGAGCCGCAGGACACCACGGTGGACGAGACCACCAAGTATACCTGCACCATCTCCATCTCCTGCGGCACGATCCTGGCCAACTGGGACGCCTGGGACGAGTGGGACGCAGACACCGCCGCGGCGAAGAAGCCCTTAGTCCCCTCCGACGGCGTGATCCTTCCCAGCACCACCGTCACGTTCAGCGAGGGCGAGAGCGTCTATGACGTGCTGCAGCGGGTCTGTCGGGAGAACGGCATCCACATGGAGGCCAGCTGGACGCCCATGTATAACAGCGCCTATGTGGAGGGCATCAACAATCTGTACGAGTTCGATGTAAGCCAGGGCTCGGGCTGGATGTACCGGGTCAACGGCTGGTTTCCCAACTACGGCTGCTCCCGCTACGCGCTGCAGAACGGCGATGTGGTGGAGTGGCTCTACACCTGCGATCTGGGCAATGACGTAGGCGGCGGATATGCCGCCGGATAACGGCATTTACCCCTTGCATCCGTAGGCAAAAAGTGGTATTATCTGGTCGATTTGGGAAATAGGAGGGTGACAGTATGTCGTATGCCCAGCTATACGCCCAGGCCATCTGCCGGATCTGCGTCCAGCGCGGCATCACGCCGGAGCAGCTGGCCGACCTGTGCGGTGTGACGCCGCTGACCATGAAGCGTATCCTTTCCGGCACGACACGGCACGCCCGCGTCGGCACGATGCGGCGTATCGCGGCCGCACTGGACATATCTCTGACCGAGCTGCTGGACCTGCCCCGGGAGGAGGAATAGCAAAAGAACCGCCTGCGGGCGGTTCTTTCGCTGTTTTGCTGAATTTCGACAACTGTTTTTGTCAAATGTGCTGAAATATAGTTAATTATCCCGCCCGGTGCTTGCAACTCATGCGGCGAGGTGCTATACTTTGGGCATAAGCGCAGAACTGCAAAACGCCCATGGGCGTTTTATCCTTTGTGGTACAAAGGATAGTGTGTTGTGTCTGCCGGAAATTTTGAAAGGGGTACAAAGACATGAGAGAACGCAGAGCAACCAAGCGCGCACTGCTGACCAGTATCATGGCGCTGGTCATGTGCGTGGTCATGCTGGTGGGCACGACCTTCGCGTGGTTCACGGACACCGCCACCGCCAACGTCAACACCATCAAGGCGGGTGATCTGAAGCTGGGCCTGGAAATGGCGACGGCTTGGGATGGAAGTGGCAAGCCCATCGCTTGGGCGGATGCCAGGGGCGAGACGCTGAGCTTCCTGCGAATGAAGGATGATGGGACTGTGGAGCAGAACGCTGACATCCTGTGGGAGCCGGGCGCTACCTATCGGCTGCCTGAGCTGCGTGTCAGCAACGCCGGAAACCTGAACCTGAAATATAAGGTGCAGATCACCGGCATTGAGACGAACCGTACGCCCACCAGCACGGCGAACCTGAATGACGTCATCGACTGGACCATTACTTACGGTGGAACACCTCTTGCGACTGGCAGCGATGAGTATGTGCTGAACGCCAACGAGACCAACAAGGATGTCATCAAGATTTCCGGCACGATGAAGACCAGCGCCAACAACGACTATCAGGGCCTGTCCATCGACGGTGTGGCCGTTACGGTCTACGCCACCCAGATGACCGGCGAGTACGACAGCAGCAAAAACGACTACGATAAGGACGCGCAGTATCCCGTCTATGCCGCCGCGGCCGTTGAGGTGGACGCGGAGACCGGTCTTGTGACTAAGAAAGCGACGCTGACATCCGGTGAGACCAATGCCGACGGCAATCCCGTTGCCCGGGCCACCGTTCCCGCCGGTGCTAAGGTGGACAGCGGCACGACCCAGCTGGAGCTGGTCATCGAGGACGCAGAGACCCCCGCCAACTTTACGGTCGAAGTTACTCAGAACGCTCCCAAGACACTGGACATCTCCATGAACGGTCTGGCCGCTGATAACGACCAGCCCATCAAGGTGGAGTTCTACATCGAGAAAGGGCTGTCGCAGGTTGAGATCGACCACAATGGTCAGAAGATGAGCCGCTGCAGCGCGATGCAGTGGCTGGACGCTGACCAGGAGTTCTACTATGACAGCGCCACCGGCCTGGTGACCATGCTCACCAAGACCTTCTCCCCCTTCACCTATACGTCCGACAAGTTCCAGTGGGATAACAACAAGGCCAATACCTATGCCACCCCCGTTGATACGGAGAACAAGGTCATCACCATCGCTTCCGCTGAGGAGCTGGCCCTGTTCAAGTATGAGGTCACGAATGAAAAGGTCAATTACAACGGCTACACCCTGAACATCACGGCGGATATCGACCTGGGCGCAGGCTTCTGGCGTCCCATTAACCCCGTCAACAATCTGACCATCAACGGCAACGGCCATACCATCAGAAACCTGCTGGTCCGCAGCTGCACCAATTCCAATAATGGAGGTTATGGCTTCGGCTTTATCAGCAATGCTACCGGCAATCTCACCATCAAGAACCTGACCTTTGACGGCGCGAGTGTGCTTAGGGCTAAAGGCTATGAGAACTATTACAGCGGCAATGTCGGCGGCATCGTCGTGGCCTATACCTACGGTACGACCCTATTTGAAAATGTTACGGTCACCAACAGCTTCATCGGCGGCTATGGTAAGATCGGCTGCCTGCTGGGCATGGGCGCAGACCCCGGCGTGAAGGTCGCCTTCAAGAATTGCGTGTCCCAGAACAACACCATCCATGCGGCCTATGACATCGGTGGCCTGGCTGGCAACATCCAGCGCGGCAACGGCGTGGACAACGCCACCGTGGAGAACTGCACCGTGGAGAACATCAGTGTGGTATATGACAGTAATGATACCTATGAAATGGTGACCGGGACTTCCACCTTCAAGTCCAATGACCAGCCCAGTGGTACGGACGTGACCAAAGAAATTTCCGGCAAGTACTTGGTCGAAAGTGGCTACTATTGGTGCGCCTACGGCGATTACTATGTCTCCTATGGCAACAGCAGCTATGACGCGCCTGTTGTGGGCTATACTATGAAATTGGCCAACAGCGAGTACCCGGTGAATGAGTAAGCACACCGCGTCAACACCTAAACCGCATAAAAAAGAACCGCCTGCGGGCGGTTCTTTTTTGTGTCCTTATGTCTGCTCTGCCGGTTCGTTCAGCTGCTTCACCTGAAACTCCGTCTGGGCCAGCGTGTCGCCGCTGCGGTCCGTCACGGTGACGACGGCGGTGAAAATGCGCGTCGCTTTATCATAGTCCGTCAGCTCCACCGCGGCCCGCAGCCCATGGGGATAGGCGTTGTTGGGCAGCAGCTTCTGACCGCCCAGCAGCACCCGGCCGTCGCTGTCGGTGGTGAACCGGGAGTACTTGCTGTCCGCGTTGGCGTGCTCCTGACTGAAAAAGCCCACCACCCTGCCGTTTTCATACTCCAGCGTACCGGCGTAGCGCAGCTCGTCGTTGACGATGGTCTGCAGCGTGGAGCACAGCACCTGGGCCTCGGAATTGGTCACGGAGCGCTCGTAGCTCCGCACCGCCAGCGACACGCCCAACACCATGCCCGCGCTGACCAGCAGCACCACCGCCAGGGCGCACAGAAGCTCCATCAGCGTCATGCCCGCTATTCTCTTTTGCTTCATGTGCGTCACCTGCCTTCCGGGGCGATCACTCCTGGTAGACGTAGTAGCGATAGCCGCCATCTGTTTCATACACGGACACGCTCTTGCGCACGGCGCTGCCTGTCCCCGTGCCGCCCTGCCGCGTGATGGTCAGCGTCCCCTGGACAGGGATGGCACTGCCGTCATAGTGCAGGGAGGTGTCCGTCTCCCGCACACCGGCGTTGATGCGGGCCGCCGTCACAAGGGAGGTGGCCAGGAACGCCATGGTCAGCACCACGATCAGCAGCGCCGCCAGCGTCTCCACCAGCGTGTCGCCCCTTTGGGAGCGCAGTTTTTTCCTCATGCCCAACGCCTCCTATCGCTGTATCACGTTGTACCCGTCCCAGGTCACATCTGTGTATGTGTAACCCCATTGGGAGCGCTCGGTCAGATTGCTGCACAGCAGCAGCGTCATGCTGCATGGGTGCTCCCCCGGCGTGGTCTCCCAGTTCCGCAGCGTCACGGTGAGAATGTAGGTGGGGTATTCCGTGTTCTCGTTCTGCCCGTAGCTCATCTCAAAGTCGGCCCAGACGTCCTCCACGGCGTCGTCGGACAGACGCAGCCTGTACGTCCGCCGGGGCAGCGCATTCTGGTTTCGGTACAGCTCCGGTATGGCGTAGGACACGAAGTCCCGGAACGCCCCGCCGCTGTCGCTGCTGTACGATGCGCTGCCTGTCCAGTAGTCTGTGGTGATCGTACCGTCCATCTCTTTGCCGAGGAAGGCGTCCCGCACATACTCCGCCGCCGACGATACCGCCAGCGACGACTGCTCCTGGGTCTTGTCGGAGCGCAGGGTGGTGGCGGCGCTGGAGGCCGCGGCGATGACCACCGCGCTGACCATCAGCGCCACCAGCAGTAGGAACAGGGCCATCAGCATGGACGCGCCCCGCTGCTCATGCAATTTTCTGTGGAGTGCGCCCATGGAATGTCACCTGCCTTCCCTTTTACGGTGCGTATGTGTAGTCCTTCAGATACAGCGTATAGACGGTACCGGTCATGCTGTGGGTCAAGCGGATCTCGCCGCTGATAAGTGCCGCGTCCGCGCCGGTGAACAGCACCTCCCGGTACTGCACGCCCTCGGCCGACTGTATGTCGCCCAGCCCGGCGGCGGTCACCGCCGCGGGATCGCCCGCCGCGTCCACGGCGGTCAGCCCGGTGAGATCGACCGTAAAGCCTCCCAGCCCGGTATAGCCGCTGCCGGCGAACAGATACAGCTTCCCAGCCTCCCGGGGGAACTCCGGCACGGTCACGTCCGCCGTGCCCTGCTGGGCGACGTCATTCTCCGCCCGGCGGTACACGCCGCTGGCGACGGTATACACGGAGGTATCCTCCGCCGCGTCGTACACAAGTCCCACCGCGTCGCGGGTGGACTTGGCGGACAGCAGCGACCGCGCCGTCACGGTCTTGAGCTCGTCGCCCTCCGGATAGGTATAGGTACACGCTGCCGTCACGGTGGAGACGCCGCTGGAGAACCCGGAGATGGTGAACTGATACAGCCCACTGGCCGCGTCCACTGCCGTAACGGCGCTGCATTCCACGATGCTCTCGTCGCCGGGATCGTACCCGCCGCCCTGCTTCGTGGCGGTGACCTCCCAGACCAGCCGTTCGCCGCTCTTGACCACGATGGGATTGTTTTTGGAGTCCGTCAGCAGCAGCTGTACGGTCTGCTCTCCACCGCCGTAGGTCACGGTCACACCGGAGGAGGCCTTGTCGTTGGTCAGCCGCAGCGTCTGTGTCACGTCAATGGTCAGCTCGGCGGTATGGCCGCCCAGCGCGGCCCGGGCAACGGCAAGCCCCGTCCGCCCCTTGCCGGTGAACGTGACCTCCCAGCAGCGCTCGGCGCTGTTGTAGGCCGGCGCGGTGCAGTCCAGCAGAGTGCTGACCTGCCCGTCGGTGTCGTTCACCAGCGTCAGCGTGGGCGTCCCGCTCAGCGTCGTGCCGTCGGGCTTGAGATACAGCTTCACCGTCAGCGTGGGCGCACCCTGGCCGGTGCGGTCCGCGCACAGGTCCAGCGTGGTTCGCGTCCGCGCCCAGTACAGGCCGCTGGTGGGCCAGCGCCCGTAGTGTACGTTCACGGTTCTTCCGGCCACGTCCTTTTGGGTCAGGATGGTGGGGAAGGGGAAATCCAGGCCGTCCAGCATCTCCGCGTTCGCGCCGGGGAAGCTGTACTTGCCGGGGATGGGCGCGCCGTTCTCCGTCACGGTGACGGTGTCGAAGCGCAGGGACGAGGCGGATGCTCCGCCGTTGAGCCAGTCCTTCAGCTCCGTCTGCATCTGCTCATAGGTGATGTAGGGGGTCTTGCCGTTGTTGGTGAGATATGTGTAGCGCCATCCGGCTTTATTAGCACGACTGAGCTCGACCTGGTTGTTCCAGTTGGCACCTTTTTGCGCCTTGTGATCATCGGTGCTCTGCACAGCGTCCACCAGTGCGTAGCAGTTTTCAATATAGGCGTTCGAGTTGTTCACCTGGTCGAAGTTATTGTCCTGCATCTCGCCGTTGGAAGCGATGGCCATAGACCGGCGGACGGTATTCTCGCCGCTCTTAGGCATCTCCACAAAGGTGTAGCTGTTCTTTACATAGAGCGTGTTGTCCGCCTTTCCCACCAGCTTGGAGAGCCCGCCCTCATAGCGGAGCATAATACCGCCCACCAGCCCACTGGCCCAAATGCTGGTGCTTTTGCTGGCATTTTCCTTCAGAGGCACGGTAGAGATGCTCTTGATTGAGCCGCCGGCATAGCACTTATCCAGCGTGGCCCGGCACACGCCGGCGATGCCGCCCACGCGCAGGTTGGTCCATCCCTTTTCATAAGCGATGCGCAGCACGATGTCCGTTACGGCGGTGCAGCCGGTGATGTTCATGTTGGTCGCGCCCACCAGGCCGCCCACGCAGCCGCCGCCCCAGCCGGGGATATTCTTCCAGTTGTCCTGAATGGTGTAGCCGGACACAGAGCAGTTGGTAAGGGCGGCAGTGCTGGTGTCAGCAGAACCAGCCCCGGCAAAGCCCACCAAACCGCCCAGGCAGTACCAGTTTTGCCCGTCAGCGGTATTCTTGATAACGCTGCCCCGGTCGGAGTACATGATGATGTTCCGAAGCTGTGCGCCGGAGGTGAAGCCGAACAGCCCCACGCATTGGGCACTGCTGGTGATGGAAATGTTGCGGATGGTGTAGTCCTGTCCGTCAAAGCTGCCCGCGAAGAAGGCGGTGCAGGGCTTTGAGTACGGACTTTCTATCTCCATGATGTCCTGAAGGCCGCCGATCGGTGTAAAGTTGTCGTCCGCCTTGCCCACTTCGACATAGGCATCTACGTCATGTGACTGCGCCCAGTACAGCCCCTTTCCGCTGTTGGAGATAAGGGTGATGGCCGCATCGCGCTGATCCTGCCACTGGTTATTTTTTACGTGGGTAGTGTCCTTGGGCTGATACCGTACCAAATAGGGATACGCGCTCCAGTAGTTTTTGCCTTGATCATCCATAAAAGGCATTTGCTCCGGCGCACCCTTGATGGAGGAGGTGGCATCCAATTCAACGCAGTTCCAGTTGATATTCTGCAGCTGGCTCACGGAGCGCACCTGATAAGGCTTGCCCGCCGTACCCGGCTTGTGGGCATCGCTGAACTGTGTGTCGGTGATGCTGTCCAGACTCATAGCGTCGGCGAAGAACGGGCACAGCGTGTATATGTTTGTTGCGCCGCCATACGTCAGTGTCCACGTGCAGTTGGTTTCTTCGCCAGTCAGGTACATCGCCCCGGTGAACTCGGTGTCGGTGGCCTTTCCTGCCCCGGTGGTGTAGGCCACGAACTCATACTCCGGCATCTGTGCCTCCAGCGCGCTGGCCGCCGTGGAGTTGGCCGCGCCCAGGTAGCAGTTGGCGGACACATCGAGCTGCACCGTGTCCGTCAGGCCGCCGGGCTTGAAGAAGTAGCCGTAGCCGTACTCCGTCACCACGCCGCTGTCGTTGTGCTGGACGCACAGCGTGCTGCCGGAAAAGGCCACGCCGTTGTCTGTACCGATGTAGCTCAGGTGGTAGCCGGCGTTGCCGCCCTGCTCCCGCTCCCAGTAGAACACGCCCATCGTGCCGATGTGCTGCTGCACCGGCCATGTGCCGTAGTGTACGGCGCGGCCGATGCGATCCCGCACCACGGCGGGGTAAGGGTACACCGTTTCCGTACCGCTGCCGGTGACCTTGGAAAAGCCGTACAGGCGCTGGCTCTCCAGCCTTTCTCCCGTAATGGGCGACTGGGCCGCGTTGGCGCTGAAGCTGTTGTGGGATACGTTGTAGGCATACAGCGCGTTGTTGTAGGCGTATGTGCCGCCGTCCAGATAGTAGCACTGGGCCGCGCTGCCGCCGGTGCGGGTCAGGCCGTATACCTCCGCCTCACCGGCGGCGGTCAGGGCCGTGGCGCTGTAGCAGTAGGCCAGCGCGCCGCCGGTGTTTTCACCGGCGAAGCCGCACAGCCGCACCGTACTGCTGCTCACGTCCAGCGCCTTCAGTACACCCAGCGCGTAGCAGGACTGGATGCTGCCGCCGGCGTTGCTGCCGGCAAACCCGCCGGCGTAAATGGAGGCATTGTAGGAGGATACCTGCACCAGGGGGCAGTTGGCCTCGCTGGAGAGGATGCGCCCGCTGTGGGTCTTGTGGTACAGGTTGCCGCCCACCAGGCCGCCCATATAGACTGTGCTGTGCTGATAGGCCAGTATGCCCATGCCGTTGCCGAAGCCGTAGTCGGACACGGCACAGTTGCTGATCGTGCCGTAGTTCCGCCCGGCCAGCACACCCATGTAGACGACGGTGGTGCTGCCCTGGATCAGCCCGCTGCGCTCCACGCGCTCCGTCCCCGAGGACAGCAGCGTCACGTTCCGCACCGTACCCGTGGGCGCGACCACGGCGAACATGCCCACATCGTTCCCCGCGCTCACGAAGGACACGCCCTGAATAGTGTGGTAGTCGCCGTTGTAGGCGGCCCGGAAGCCGCCGGTATCGCTCACATCCGCCGTGTTTGCCGCGCTGTGGATAGGCGCTTGGCTGGTGACGGCATCGGTGGAACTGGTGTATGTAGTCCACCCATAGGCGGCGTAGTTAATATCCCGCTCCTGCCGGAACGTGGTGTTCACCGTGGCCGCGGCAAGGTCGTCATAATGGAGGCTTAGCTCGTACAGATGGCGCGCCGTCCGCAGATAGATCGTGCCGGGAGCGCTGTCCGCGCCGCTGCCGGTGGTCACTGTCTTGGCAAAGTAGGGGTTGAATTGGTAGCTTCGCTGATTGACGGTCACCGTCCGGTAGAAGCTCCCGCTGTGAGAGATCTCGGAGGTCAGCGCGCTGACGGGGTACAGGTAATAGGAGATGCCCTCATAGCTGTTGGAATAGTACAGGGAGGAGGCATTCAGCACCGTACTCACCGTGCCGCACTGCACCGTGATGGTCTGTGCGCCGCCCAGCGGCGCGGACAGGGCCACGGCGTAGCCGTCGCCGACGATAGTCTTGTCATCGGCCAAATTGTCCACGTTGCCGCCGAAGAAGCCCACCGTATCGTCCGCGTACCGCTCGTAGTACACCAGCGCCTCGGCCTCAAACTCCGCCTGCCAGTCGCCGTAGTGGTTCATTCCCGTCAGCAGCGGATAGGAGTAGGTGCTCAGACCCTGGCTCAGCAGGTTGTAGGGCACAGTGGTGTCCGCGCTGGCGGTGGTGAAGGCGGTGCTGTTCAGTGCTGTCAGGAACGATGCGGCGCTCATCTGCGCATAGGGCAGGCCCTGGGTTGTCCCGGTAAGGCTGTGGATGCTCCGCCCGTCCAGGCCACTGGTCAGGTAGAATACCGAGCTGACATTCGCGGCATTCCCTTCCGCCGCGGTGGTGTATATGATCTGGGGCGTGCCGGGGAAGGCGCAGGCGCTGTACGCGCTGTGCGCGTTGGCCAGCCGCCCGGCCACAAAGCCTGCTGCCGCATCGGTGGCCACCTGGTATCCGGCGGCATAGCTGTCTATGAGCGACAGACCGCTAATGCTGCCGGTCGTGCCCACCAGCCCTCCGGTGACCGGCGCGGTGAGGTAGCTGTCGGCGTAGGACCGGCTGACGCTGACAGCGCCCTGCGCGTGGCCCACCAGGCCGGCGGCGGCGGTGCTGCCTTTAATAATAGTGGAAGCAAAGGAGTTCTGAATAGTTAGCGAATGGTCGGCAATACCCACCAGGCCGCCGACCGTCGTGCCGGTGATGCGCGCCGGAACAGCGTCGGCGGAGGCGGCCTTCAGCCCGCTCAGTTCTGTCAGATAGACGCGGCAGTTTTCCAGCGTCAGAGTGCCGTCGGTCCGGGCGGCCAGCCCGCCGGCAACGCCGCCGGTGATCTGGGAATTGACTAAAATGGCATTGGAAATTTTACCGGAAAAGGTGGAAAACAGCCCGGCGGCGGACGGGGAGGAAACGGTCAGCCCGTTGATGATATGTTGTTCATAACTGCCGCTGGTAAAATGTATTCCGCTGAAAGAAGTCAGATTTTTGTTGTAAATTGGAGAAAATCTTACACCATTTGCGGTGTAAAGGCTGTACCAGTCGGTTTTGTCGGCGGGGTCATCGAAAAACGAAATATCGTCAACCTGGACGGCGGAGGTGATGATGGCAGCATTGACATGGGACGTATCGGACAAATTAGCCAAATGTCGTCCATACGCCAGCAGCGCCGTGTTCTCACCATAGCCCAGATCGGTCCTGTCATCGAACAGACCGTTGGTGGTCCGGGTGGTGAAAACCGTGTCAATAGAAGGATCGGTGGACGATACGGTGAGCTTGATGGTGATGGGGGTGCCGCAGGAAACTTTACCGACGGTCTGCGCGAAAAATCGTTTATTTGAGGAGGTGAGATCGTCCAGCACCCACTGGTATTTATAGTTGCGGCTGTCCAGCTGCTGCAGGCCGCCCTGCAGGCCGGTGACGGTGCGGGTATAGCTGCCGCCGAACTGGTCAGAAATGGTAATGGTGAAGGTCAAAGGATGGGCGGAGGTGTCATCGGAGGGGTTGTTGGAATAAAAAGTAACAGTGAGCTTTTCTGTATTTTCTATGCTGATACTGGGGTTAAATTTGCTAATATCCTGTGTTTGTGCAATATCTCCGCCGTAATAGCCGACGGAGGCGGTGCGGATGCGGTAGTTGAAATTTCGATAATCGTCGTTCAGAGCGGTGTGGGAGGGGAGGGGAGGGGGGACTCGCTGTAAAAAACAGCGTAAATACTGCCGGTTGAGGGGGCATATTCGATGCACCAGCAGCCGTTCCACAGGTCCTTGTCCACCGCGGTGTCGGGAAGGAGGGCGGCGGGCGCACCGGTGCGTTTATCCGAAGCATCGTTGACATAGAGATAGCAGAATTCCACGTCGCGGGAGCTTTCATCCATGTGCGTGCCGTCGAAAGCCATGGCATAGACACCGTTGTCTCCATCGCTCAAGCCCTTGCTGTATAAGCCCTCGCAGCCCGCGGCACGCAGCTCGGCCATGCGGTTCTGTGCGGCCACGTAGATGATCTCAGCCCTGGCGTCCAGCTCGTGCTGGCGCAGGGAGCGGCGGAGCTTGCTCAACGAAAAAACGGCAATAAGGCCCACCAGGAGGAGTATGGCGATGACGGTGAGAAGCTCGACCATGGTGAAGCCGGAATTTGCCGTTTCATATTTGCGATATTTCGTTTTTTGAGAGAAAAATGGGGTCATGAGATGCTCCTGAGAGGTTGAAAAAAACTTGAAATTACCTTATAAAAGCATGAAAGAGGATGGGGATTTTTCTATAAAGGAGGTTGAAAAAAACGGGATAAATTTGAAAAAGGGATGGGGGTGTTCCGCGCCTGCGGGCGCGGGGACGGGGGACGCGGATTCCCACGCCAGTGACGTCGGTCACTGGCTCGGAATGACGGGGGGGCAGGCGGGGGGTCATTTCTGCAATTCAAAGTAGGTGATGGAGAGGGAGGTCTGAACGGTGCGGCCCTCCAGGTCCATGCGGAGGTCGGAGATCAGGTTCACATACTGGCTGTCATGCAGGGCGTCCAGCACGGCCCGGGCCGAGGTGTAGCTGCTGACCTCAAAGGTGAGGGTGATGGGGCGGCACATAATGGCGCTGCCGTCCTCCAGCGGGACGGTGTTGCCGAAATTCAGTGTATAGTCCGTGCCGGAGAGAATGGTGTTCAGCTCCACCAGCAGCCGCTCGGAATTGTCATAGTCCGGCAGGGGCTTGGCATCGGGATCGGCCAGCACCGTTTCCAGCTCGGACTTCATGCGGTTGAGCTGGGAGAGCCGGGCGGCGCTTTGGATCATGGCGTCCTGCTCGGAGGCGGTTCTGGACTGGAGATCGGCGATGTCGTCGTTGATGGGGGTGAGGATGAGCTTCCAGTAGCCCACGGCGATGAGCATGATGGCCAGGATCACCAGCAGGATCTTTTCGCGGTTGGTAAAGACGTGCTTCATTGGGCGGCCTCCCTTTCTGCGGTGCTCCGGAGGGTGACGGTGATGGAGAAATCCACCTTGTCGCCGGGATTGACGCTGGGTGTGGCGGCCAGGGTCAGGGTGGCGGCCTTGACGGGGGGCTGGAGCTGAAGCCGCTGGAACATGGCGGAGATCTGCTCCAAATTCATACCGGACATGGTGACGATCATCACATCCTCATCCACCACCAGGGTGTTGACCGTGCCGTAGGGCATCAGGTACTCCTGCACCAGGTCCAGCACCTCCATGCGGTCCACGGGGACGTAGACGGGGGAGTTCTCATCGTGCATCCAGGCACGCGACCAGGTGCGGTATTGCAGCTCCACCCGGTCGTAGTCCGCCAGCGCCGTCTGCATCTCGGTGTACTGGGAGTGGGCGGTGCTGTACGCCTGCTCGGCGGCCCGCTGGCGGTCCAGCTGGCGGAGCACGCCGAAGTTGGCCACACAGAAGGACAGAAGCAGGATGATGAGCAGACCCAGGGACAGGGTGAGGGTGCTGCGGGAATGGCTCTCCCGCTGGGCCAGGTTGACGGTGCGTTTGCTGGGGTATTTTGGCGCTTTGACACGGGAGGACGCAGCGCCGGATATGGTTTTCATGGCGAGACCTCCTTAGTCTTGCAGGGCGCAGCCGATGGCGCGGGGATAGAGATAGGGCGCGTCGGGGGCGACGCCCTCGGGCAGCAGGGCGGAGATAGGGATGATCTCCAAATCCGTGAGCTGGCGGATGGCGTCGTGTATTTGGGGGATGGCCGCGCCGCCGCCGCAGAGATAGACGCGCTCCAGCGTCTTTTCCCGGTTGTTGTAGTTGTAGAAGTTGACGGCCTTGGTGATCTCGGCGGCCATGCGGTGGTAGATGTCCAGGCTGGCGGGGTCGGTGGTCGCGCCGTCGTAATCGGAGAGCAGGTGGGCCAGGGCGATGTGCTCGTCCACGCCCTGCCGCTGGGAGATGGAGCGGATCAGATCGGCCACGCCCAGGTCGATGGTGCGGCGGGTGATAAAGCGGTCGCCCCGGAGGACATACATACGGATGCCGGTGTGGCCCACGTCCACCAGACAGTGGTCGGCGTCGCTGCCCGGCTGGGCGCTGCCGGCGGCCAGCAGAGCGGCGTAGGCGGCCTCCTCGGGGATGGCGGACACCAGCCTCATGCCCGCACGGGCGAACATATTGCGGTAGTCCTCCACGGTGGACCTGAGGGCGGCGCAGGCGAAGAGCTTCATCTGCTTCACCTGGCCGTTTTCATCGCGGGTCAGCTCCTGCACGGCGTAGTCGAAGTAATACTGGTTCTTCTCATGGGTCAGGTAGTCCTTGAACTCGAAGGGCAGGTTATAGGTCAGCTGGCCGGCGGTCATGGGGGGCAGCTCGGTGACGCGGGTGAAGGTCAGGGCGGCGGGCAGCACCACGGCGGCCTGCGCCCTGCGGGGCAGGCCGTTTTCCTTGGCCAGCTGCCAAAGGAAGTCCGCCATGGCGTCCATGGAGACGATGACGCCGCCGCGGACCAGTCCGTCGGGGACAGGGGCGGAGACGGCCAGCTTATAGGTCTTACCGGCGAACCAAACCAGCTTGAGCTGGGCTGTGCCGATGTCAAAGGCGATGATGTTGGAGGGCATGGGGATTACCTCACTTTCGGGGGTGCGTTTGTGGTTTGGGCGGGAGGGGCGGCGCACCCCAAGGGTACTTGCTTCGCGGCGTGGGCATCGCCCCCTGCGGAAGGTCTGTTGAGAGCCAAGGCCCTCTCAGTCACCTGCGGTGACAGCTCTCCCAGAGGGAGAGCCAAGGCCCTCTCAGTCACCTGCGGTGACAGCTCTCCCAGAGGGAGAGCCAAGGGGGTGCGCCTTCAGAAGAGGGAGAGGTAGGCGGAGGTGACGGCGTCGCCAAAGAGCAGGGTGAGAATGGCGGCGGCGGCGATAGACGGCCCCCAGGGAATGAGATGGGCATTTTCCCGGGCGGCGCGGCGCTTCTGTGTGGCCAGGCCGAAGACGATGCCCAGCAGGCAGGCCAGCAGCAGGCAGAGCAGGTTTTCCAGCCAGCCCAGGTACAGGCCGGTGAGGAACAGCAGCTTCAGATCGCCGCCGCCCATGGCGTCCACGCGGCGGAGCTTCTCATAGAGCAGCACCACCAGCAGCAGGCCGCCGCCTACGGCGAAGCCGCCCAGGGCGGCGCTGAGGAGCTGGCCCTTCAGGTCGGGGAGCAGGAAGAAAAAGGGGATACGAAGGACAACGCCGACCAGCACATACCGGTCGGGGATGATATATCCCTCCAAATCCGCAAAGGCGCAGGCCAGCAGGACGCAGGCCAGCAGCAGGGCTTGGAGCATTTGGAGCGAAATATCATAGCGCAGCAGGAGCAGCAGGAACGTGAGGGCGGTGCAGACCTCGGCCCACAGATGGCGGGGGGAGAGCTTCGCGCCGCAGTAGCGGCAGCGGCCCTTGGAGAGCAGATAGCTGAGGACGGGGATCAGGTCGCGGGGGGCGAGGGTGTGGCCGCAGGCGTCGCAGTGGGAGCGGCCGCGGAGGGCGGACTGGCCGTGTACCCGGCGGGAGGCCATGCAGTTGAGAAAGCTGCCCATGCAGGCGCCCAGCAGCAGGGCCAGGAGGCAGCAGTAGGCGGTGATGGCGGGGGAGAGGTAGAGCATGGCGGCGATCCTTTCTGATGCCTGCACCACAGAAGCCGCAACCCTTCGGCTTCTGTGGTGCAGGTGATATAGGGGTACATGGGTTGAGGGGGAGGGGGTTAGTTGGTTTCCGCAGCGATTGCCACTTTGCCGTCGGCAGTGGTATAGGTGTAGGTTATCTTGTTGTCCTTAGCCCAGGTGACACCCTGGCCGGCAACATCGACATCATCGGCGGAAGCGCCCTTGCACACGTAAGCATTGGTGGTCTCAGTGCTGACGGTGCCGTCCTTCTGCAGGTAGAACTTAGTATTGTTAGTGATGGAGGGCTTAGTAGCATCCATGTCGGACTCCAGGACCTTCAGCATGGCGGAGGCATAGCCGGCGCGGATGTTGGCGGCGTCGGTGGCGGTCTTGGCCTTGTTCAGGGAGCTGGTGAAGGTGGGGATGGCGATGGCCACCAGGACGGCGATGATGGCGACGACGATGAGCATCTCCATCAGGGTGAAGCCTTTTTCATTCTTCTTGATCTTGGAAAGCATTTTGTTTTTTCTCCTTTTGTGTTTTTTTATCTATGTAACCGCCCGCTTGAAAGGGTTGCCGGGGCGAGATACAACTCGTTCAGATGAGACTGCCGTACATGGTGAACATGGGCAGGTAGACCGCCAGCAGCAGGACGACCGTGATGACGGCCAGGGCGATGGTGATGGCGGGCTCGAGGAGGGACAGCAGCCGCTGGGTGGTGACGCTGACCTCGTTGTCGAAGTAGTCGCCGATGACGGTGAGGGTCTGCTCCAGGTTGCCGGAGCGCTCGCCCACGCCGGTCATCTCCGTCAGCAGGCGGGGAAAGGCGGGGTCGGTGAGCATACAGTCGGCCAGGGCGCGGCCCTGCTCCACGCCCTGACGGACGCGGCGGACGGCGTCGGCAAACAGGTAGTTGCTGACCACGCCGGAGGTGACCTCCAGCGCCCGGGTGACGGGCAGGCCCGCCGTGAGCATGGTGGCCATGGTGGAGGCGAACTGGGACGCGGCGTTCATCTGGTGCAGGCGGCGGAGGGGCGAGCGCTTGAGCTTGCCGGCGGCAAGGAACAGGCGGCCCTGCTCGCTGCGGCGCAGCAGCAGACGGACGATGAGGATCACCAGCACGATGAGGAGGAGCGCCCACCAGTAGTGCTGGAAGAACCCGGACACGGCCATGAGGCCGCGGGTGACGGCGGGCAGCTCGCTGCCCATCTCCGCGAAGGCGGCGGTGAACATGGGGACGGCCACCACCATGATGATGAGAAAGACGATGGCCGCCACGATGAGGACCAGCACGGGGTAGGTCAGGGTGCTGACCAGCTTGGCGCGGGTCTTGGCGGACTTGTCGTAGTAGGTGTGGAGACGCTGGAAGCACAGCTCCAGCGTGCCGGACTGCTCGCCGGCCCGGACGGTCTCGATGAATGTGACGGGCAGCAGCGTGCCGGCGTTGGAAAAGCTCTGGGCCAGGCTGTAGCCGCCGGACACGTCCTCGGCCACGCGCTCCAGCAGCTGGCGCACCTCCCGGGTGCGGGCCTGGGCGGCCACCATCTCCACGCAGCGGACGATGGGCAGGCCGGAGGTGAGGATGATGGCGAACTGGGAGCAGAGGATGGCCAGCTCCTTGTCCTTGATGCGCCTGCGGCCGATGGTGATCGGGCCGCTGCGCTGCTCGGGGACGGGTTCGATCTTCGTCACCACGGAGCAGGTCTCCCGGAGCTGGGCGACGGCTTCGTACTCGTCGTAGGCCTTGATGACGCCGGCGACCTTTGCGCCGTCGGGGGAGAGACCTTTGTATTTGAAGGTGGTCAAGGGGCGTCACCTCGGTTCGGAGTGGGATGGGGGAACGGATTCCCACGCCAGTGACATCGGTCACTGGCTCGGAATGACAACACAGCGCGGTGGGAGAGACGGGTCAATAGGGGCGGACGGCGGCCTGGAAGGCCTCCCGGTCGCGGGCGTAGGACAGGGCGGTGTCGAAGGACACGGTGCGATCCTCCACCAGGCGGCGAAGGGATTGGTCCATGGTGATGCTGCCGCTGCGGCCGTCCATGGTGATGAAGCTGTCGATCTGAGGGGTCTTGGCCTCCCGGATCAGGTTGCGGATGGCATCCGTGACCACCATGATCTCGCAGGCGGCGATGCGCCCGGAGCTGGCCCGTTTGGGCAGGAGCTGCTGGGACAAAACGGCCCGGAGGGTGGTGGACAGCTGAAGCCGTATCTGCGCTTGCTGCCCGTCGGGGAACACGTTGACCATGCGGTCAACGGCATCGGCGGCGGAGTTGGTGTGCAGCGTGGCAAAGACCAGATGGCCGGTCTCGGCGGCGGTGAGAGCCGTCTCGATGGTGTTCAGATCCCGCATCTCGCCGATGAGGATCACGTCCGGGTCTTCCCGGAGAATGGCCCGGAGACCGTCGGCATAGGAGCGGGTGTCCGCGCCGATCTCCCGCTGGTTGATGATGCAGCGGTCGGGGGTGTAGACGTACTCGATGGGGTCCTCCAGGGTGATGATGTGGCCGGGGCGGGAGTGGTTGATGAGGTCCAGCAGCGCGGCCAGGGTGGTGGATTTGCCCGAGCCCGTCTCGCCGGTGACGAGGACGATGCCGCTGCGGTAGGCGGCGAAATCGGCCACCACCGGGGGCAGGGACAGCTCCTCCAAAGAGGGGATATGGTCGGCCAGCAGACGGATGGCGGCGGAGACGCAGCCCTGCTGGCGGAACAGGTTGACACGGGTGCGGGCGATGCCGGGGAAGGAACGGGCCAGGTCCAGCTCACCGATGGAGGACATGGTCTCGTAAACGTTACCGGCCAGTGTGCGAGCATACAGCTCGCAGTCCTGCGCGGTAAGGACCTCATCGGTCAGGTCGGTGACAGCGCCGTCGATGCGGCACTTGGCCGGCAGGCCGCAGACGAGATGGACGTCGGAGGCGTGCAGGCCGTGGGCCTTTTCCAAAAGCTGGTTCAGGGAGAGCATGGCGCGGACCTCCTCAGTCGATGGTGGAATGGATGGCGCGGGCGGCCTCGGCGGCGGTGGTCTCACCGGCCAGCACCAGCTGGCGGCAGTTGTCCCGCATGGAGGTGAAATCGGTGTCGGCGGCGGCCTTCAGCAGCGCGTCGTAGTCGGCGCCCCGGCTGATGAGGCGGCGCAGGCCGTTGTTCACCGTGAGGATCTCGAACACGGCCCGGCGGCCGTGGTAGCCGGTGTGGCGGCATTCGGGGCAGCCCTCGCCGCGGTAGAACGTCACGTCGGCGTCGTCGGGCAGCTTCAGCAGATCCAGCTCGTCGCCGCCGGGGCGGTAGGGCTTTTTGCAGTGGGGGCAGATGCGGCGCACCAGCCGCTGGGAGATGACGCCCCGAAGGGCGTTGGCGATGAGGTAAGGCTCTACGCCGATGTCCACCAAACGGGGGATGGCGGAGACGGCGTCGTTGGTATGGAGGGTGGACAGCACCAGGTGGCCGGTGATGGCGGAGCGGATGGCGATAGAGCCGGTCTCGCCGTCCCGGATCTCGCCCACGGAGATGATGTCCGGGTCCTGCCGGAGGATGGCCCGCAGTCCGGCGGCAAAGGTCATGCCCGCCTTTTCGTTGATCTGACACTGGCTGACGCCGGGGATGTCGTACTCCACCGGGTCCTCCAGCGTCATGATGTTGGTCTCCTCGCTGGAAAGCTGCTGGAGCATGGCGCACATGGTGGTGGACTTGCCCGAGCCGGTAGGGCCGACGATGAGGATAACGCCGGAGCTGTTCTGCAGCAGGGCGTCGTATTTCCGCAGGTCCTCGCCGGTGAGACCGAGGCTCTCCCGGCTGATGTCGCGGCGGGACTTGTCCAGCAGGCGCAGGACGATCTTCTCGCCGTAGATGGTGGGCATGGAGGAGATACGCAGATCCAGCTCGTGCTGGCGGAGGCGGATCATAGCCCGGCCGTCCTGGGGGATCTTGCGCTCGGAGATATTCATACCGCCCATGATCTTCAGGCGGGAGATAACGGTGCTTTGCAGGTTGGCGGGGACGGTGAGCATCCTGTGGAGCAGACCGTCGATACGCATACGGACCACCATTTCGCCGTCCTGAGGTTCAAGATGGATGTCGCTGGCCCGCTCGCTGAACGCCCGCTCGATGAGGGAGTTGACGAAGCGAATGGTGGGCGCGGCGTCGGCGTCCTCCGGGCCGGAGACCATCTGAGCGGGAACGATGTCCGCACCGGTGTCGCCGGCCTCCCGCTTCATCTCCTCGATGACGCGGGCTGTGCCCTCGTTGCCGTAGAGGGTGGCGATGGCCTGCTCCGTGGCCCGGCGGGTGGAGATCATGGGGATGATCTGCTTGCGGGAGGCGGCCTTCAGCTCCTCCTGGGCCATAAAGTCCAGCGGGTCGCTCATGGCCACGTACAGCTCGTCCTTCACCAGCTTGACGGGGACGACGCAGTATTTTTTGGCGATGGCCCGGGGGACGTATTTGGCCAGCTCCACCGGGATGGAGACGCGGGTCAGGTCGATGTAGTCCACGCCCAGCTGCAGCTGCAGGGCGTCGATGAGCTGACGCTGGGTGATGATGCCGCTGTCGATGAGCACGTCGCCCAGCCGCTGGCCGCTGTTTTTTTGGGCTTGCAGCGCGGTTTGCAGCTGCTCGTCGGTGATCGCACCGGCGGCGATCAGCAGGTCGCCCAAACGCATATAGGCCATAACGCGCCTCCTTTCTTGATGATCATTCAAAGAGCTTGTATTCGCCGGAGAGAAGGTGGTGCTCCAGCTCCTCCGGCGTCATGGGGCGGGCGAACCAGTAGCCCTGCATCCGGCGGCAGCCCAGGCGGCGCAGGCCCTGGGCCTGCTGCTCCGTCTCCACGCCCTCGGCGATGACCTCGGTGTTCAGGCCGCGGGCCATCCAAATCACGGAGGAGAGGATGGTGCGGGTGCGGTCGTCGTCCTTGTAGCCGGAGAGGAACTTCATGTCCAGCTTCAGCACGTCCACGGGGATGTCCTTCAGAATGTTCAGGCAGGAATGGCCCGCGCCGAAGTCGTCCAGCTCCACGGTGAAGCCGGCCTGACGCAGGCGGGCGATCTGAAGGGACATGAGCTCGGTGTTTTCCGCGCAGATGCTCTCCGTGATCTCCAAATGGAGCTGGGAGGGGGAAAGCTGATAGCGGGAGGTCAGGCTGATGAGGCCGCCGCACAGGTCGTGAAATTGCAGCTCGTTGCGGGAGATGTTGACGGACACGGGGAAGTGAAGGCCCATATCGCTCCAGCGCCTGACCCAGCGGCAGGCCTTTTCCCACACGATGCGGTCCAGCCGGGAGATCAGGTTGCTGTGCTCCAGCAGAGGGATGAACTCGCCGGGGGAGACCAGGCCGCGGGTGGGATGCTGCCAGCGCACCAGGGCCTCCGCGCCGATGAGGGTGCCGCTGGTGTAGTTGAACTGGGGCTGAAACCAGACCTGGAACTGATCCTCCTCCAGGGCAGTGCGCACATCGCTGAGGAGTGTGTGCCGCCGCTGGGAGCGCTCGCCCATGTCCGCGGTGTAGTAGGCGATGCGCCGGGTCTGGTCGCCGAGGATGGTCTGCTGGGCCAGCAGGGCCTTGTAGATCATGGTGTAGGCGTCGCAGTCCGGCTCGCACAGGTCGTAGACGCCCACGTGGATATGAATGGGGTAATCCAGCTTGTAGCGGCGATAGTGCTTGAGGAACAGGGCGTAGCTCTCCTCCGGGGTGAGGCCGTCGTCCACGGCGCAGAAGCGGACGAACTGGCCCGAGTTCAGGTGGCCGGAGAAGGAGCTCGGGCCGTCGTGCTCGTGGAGGTGGAGACCGCTGTCATGGAGCAGGTCCATGCTGGCCTGGTGGCCGAAGGTGGCGTTGATGTAGCGGAAATCGTCGAAGTCGAAGAAGATCAGGCGGTAGGGGCGGCCCGGGTTGTCCTGCAGCCAGCCGTCCACACGCTGGACGAAGCCGTGGGAGTTGTAGAGGGCGGTAAGGGGGTCGATGGTGGTGGCCACCAGGGCGGAGATGTCCACAGAGGTGATGACGATGCTCTCCCGCAGGTCGTTGAGGTAGCGGTAGCGCAGCTTCAGGTAGCGCATGGGGCGCTCCGCCGTGGGAGCGGTGCGGAACGTCAGGTCGTAGAAGGGCTGGTGCTCCAGGGCGGCGACGATGCGGTCCAGCGAAAGAGAGGGACGAAGGTCCTTGTACTCCGCAGGGTACATAAGGCTCTCGAGGTCATGGAGCATATCGCCCTCGTAGCTGCGGAAGCCGGCGTCCTCGTCCACCGTGCCGGAGAGCTCGTGGCCGGTGCGGAAGGGGAGATACCAGCCGGAGTGCGCATCCAGCAGGCCCATGCGGGTATACTCGGTGGTGATGAGCGTTTCGCCGATCTCCTCCAGGCGCTTGAGGCGGTTGATGTCCAGGCCGTAGCCCAAAGCCATGATGTGGCCGGTGTGGGGGTCGCGGTTCAGCTCGGCGTAGATGCGGAGCCAGGCGTAGCCCTTGCCCTCCAGCAGGAAGAGATAGGGCTCGCGGACGGAGTAGGTGCCGCTGTCGTAGAGGAAGAGCAGGTTCTGACGGCGGAATTGGTTGAAGAAGGCGTCCTGCATGGAGGGATGCACCAGCCGGCGCATACGGTCGGCCAGCTCGTCCAGCGGGCCGTCGTAGCGGTTGGAGGGGAACCCAAAAACGGGCTTACAGCCGCCGGAAACGGTATCCGCCGTCAGGTCGATGCGGAACGAGCCCACCAGGTTATCCCGGCGGAGAAAGCGGCTGTTGTCACCCAGCAGGTCATCGGCAGGGACGCTGTCGTTCCGCTGGCGGCGCAGCGCGCGAAGCAGGCCGCTCATGCGGAGCATTACCAGAACGGCGATGACCAGCAGGACGGCCAGAACGATATAAATAGCCTGAGTGGGGTCGCTGTGAGGGGGACGCGCGGCATCGGCGGCGGCGAACACAGCGGACATACGGCATAGCTCCATAGCAATTCTCACATCCCATGCAAAGGAAATGGAAACGGCGCACGCGCACGGTGGAACGCGCAATTTAACACATATAGTATATCATCGAGGGGTGGGAGTTTTCAATTTCTCAGCAGAGCCCTTTTGTGCATATTTTGCGTAGATTTGCGCGAGTTTTGCACATGGGAAGGGGAAACGGGGACGGGCCGCCGCGCAAGCCGGGCTTACATAATTCCAAAAAATGGGAGAACGTGAAGGAGGTTGCGCGGCAGGGGGAAAAGTGATACAATACGGAGGAATTTATATTTTCACAGGAGAGAGCGTGGAGTACGATGATCGTTTTGGATCTGGAGTGGAGTCAGCCCTACGGCGGCGGGATGGAGGAGATCCTGCAGATCGGCGCGGTGCGGCTGGACCACCTGGGTGCGCCGCTGTCGGGGCGCTTTAATGTTTACATAAAACCGGCCATACAGAAAAAGCTGTCGCCCATCGCCCGGAAGCTGCCGGACGGCAGGCTGTCCATGACGGAGGGTGTCCCCTTTGCGGAGGGGTATGAGGCGTTCCTGGCGTGGTGCGGCGGCGAGACGGTGTTTGCCGGCTGGGGCGGACAGGACGACGGCGTGCTGACGAAAAACGCCCGGCTGTGGAAGCTGCCGCTGCTGGAGATGCCGGAATACGTGGACCTGCAGGCGTCGTTCAACCGCACGCTGGGCATCGGTACGGGGCGGCGGCTGGCGCTGGAGAACGCGGTGGCGTACTGCGGGATACCGGAGGTGT
This sequence comes from uncultured Eubacteriales bacterium, assembly GCA_900554275.1. Lineage (GTDB taxonomy): Bacteria > Bacillota > Clostridia > Oscillospirales > Oscillospiraceae > Vescimonas. Next base: position 32,232 of record USGS01000001.1, on the reverse strand, counting down.
TTGAGTACCACAACGCGCTGCACGACGCCATGTATGCGGCGCTGGTCAGCGGCTGGATCAAGCCGGAGGCGGTGGAAGAGCCGAAGCAGGAGAAGGCGCGCCGGGTGCGGGGCAGATCGCTGACAACGCTGGAGTATCCGAAGCAGGCCCGGCAGCGGACGGAGTGCTGTCCGGACCGGGAGGATGTGCTGAACAGCCGTTCGGCGCGGTTCGTGACCTGCCCCATCTGCCAGCGCCGGGGCACGGTGAGCTGCTGGTATCCCCAGGGGAAGGAGCTGTATTACGGCACGTTCTGCTGCGAGGAGCACGGGCGGTTTCCCGTGCGTATGGCGGTGGTACAGCGGAAGGACGGCCAGTGGCAGGGGCGGCGGACTGTGCCCCAGGTGACGGAGCAGGAGCGCTCGGCGCTGCGCAGCGCGCGGCGAAATGAGCCGGTGCGCTGCCGTCGGAAGCGGAAAAAGTGAACGAACGCCCGCCCGGGTCTCCCGGGCGGGCACTATATATGCTGTTCGCGTGGGAAAAGTTCTTGCGTTCTGCCCTTTATTTGGGTATAATAATACAGAATATGTATTATGTGCTGAACCCCTGTGGGGTTCGTTCTTTGCGAAGCAAAGAACATTCGCATTGGACCGGCCGCTGATGGCAGCGGGAGCACGGTCCTGTATACCGCCGGGAAGCGGGAGGGACAGACGATGGACAAGATTTTGGTAACGAGATCCTCTATGCCGCCCTTTGAGGAGTACGTGGAGGAGATCCGGGATATATGGGACAGCCGCTGGCTGACCAACATGGGCACGAAGCACCAGCAGTTGGCGGCATCGCTGCGGGCGTATTTCCAGGTGGAGAACGTGTCGCTGTTCTGCAACGGCCACCAGGCGCTGGAGGCGGCGCTGGCCCAATTCCCCCGGGGCGGTGAGGTCATCACCACACCGTTTACCTATGGCTCGACCACGCTGGCCATTGCGCGGGCAGGGCTGACGCCGGTGTTCTGCGACATCGAGGAGGAGCAGTACACGTTAGACCCGGAGAAGCTGGAGACGCTGATCACGGATAAGACTGTGGCGATCCTGCCGGTCCATGTGTACGGACACATCTGCCGCTGGCAGGCCATCCGGGAGATCGCGGACAGACACGGGCTGAAGGTCATTTACGACGCGGCCCACGCCTTCGGCATCAGCGAAAACGGCGTCAGCGCCGCAGCCATGGGCGACGTGTCCATGTTCAGCTTTCACGCCACCAAGGTGTTCCACACGGCGGAGGGCGGCTGCCTTACCTATGGTGATGGGACGCTGAAGCCGTTTTTCACGGCGTGGGAGCGGTTCGGTATGTACGACGGCGAGCAGTCGGAGATGCTGGGGACCAACGCCAAGATGACGGAATTCTCCGCCGCTATGGGGCTTTGCAACCTGCGGCATTTGGACGAGCAGATCGCCTGCCGCCGTCAGGCGGCAGAGCGTTACCGCCAGCGGCTGAGCGGGCGGGACGGTGTCGTGCTGTCCCCAGAGCAGATGGGCGTGGTGTCCAACTACGCCTATATGCCGGTGCGCTTCCTGCCGGAACAGCTGGGCTATGGCCGGGACGCGGTGCTGACGGCGCTGGCGGAGCGGGAGATCTTCGCCCGGAAGTATTTCTATCCGCTGACCTCATCGTTCCCGCTGGTACGGCAGAATTACCCGGTGCAGGAGACACCGGTGGCGCAGAAGGCGGCGGAGGAGATCCTGTGTCTGCCGCTGTACGCGGACCTGACACTGGAGCAGGTGGACCGCGTCTGCGACGTGATCGAAGGACTGTAAACGACGGGACGCGCCTGCAGGCGGCCCGTGTATGGCTGACAGATGCAGAGAAAAGGGAAGATGCCCATGGCTGAGAGACACGCGCCTGACATCCGAATATTCGTCTCGTGCCACAAGGCGTTTCCCGTGCCTGAAGGCGGCCTGCTGTATCCCATCCATGTGGGGGCGGCGCTGGCTGACCGGCCGCTGGACGGTTACATCCGGGATGACAGCGGAGAGAATATCTCCCGCCTGAACAGGCGCTACTGCGAGCTGACGGGCCAGTACTGGGCCTGGAAGAATGCGGACGCCGAATACTACGGCTTTTTCCATTACCGGCGGTATCTCTACCCCGACACGCACTGCCGCAGGCCATATATCATCCGGTCCGAGCCCGACGGGCCACTTCTGGAGAAGCTGGGCTACGGTACGTTTGCCGGGCTGATCGGGCAATACCAGCTCATTGCGCCCGTAGGGGAGGATATGCACGTCTCCGTGCGGGAACACTACGGTGCGGCGCCGTTCCACAGAGCGAAGGATCTGGAGCTGGCGGAGCGCATCGTGGCCCGAAGATACCCGGAGTACGCGGAGGCCATGGAGCACTATCTGTCGGGAACGATATGCTATTGGGGCAATATCTATATCATGGACCGGGAGACGTTTTTCGACTACTGCGGCTGGCTGTTCCCGATCCTGCGGGAGTTTGACGAGACCGCTGATCTCAGCGGGTATAGCGCCCAGGAGCTGCGGGTGGACGGGTATTTGGCGGAGCGGCTGTTCGGCGTGTACTACACGAAGCGGCGGGCATCGCTGGCCTGTCTGGAGCTGCCTCGCGTGCATTTTGAGCCGGACACGGGCCGGCGGGTGAAGCAGCAGGTCATCAACGCACTGCTGCCGCCGGGAAGCGGTCTGCGGGCCAGGGTGAAAAAGCTCGTCATGGAGCGCGATAAGTGAGGAAGAGAACAGGATGGAACAGAGCGTAGCAGGAAAAAAGCTGCTCATCATGGGCGGCCGTCCGGCGGCAACGCCGGACATTGTGCGTGCGGCCAAACGGATGGGAGTCTACACCATCGTGACGGACAACGTCCCACCGGAGAGGTCACCGGCCAAGCTCATGGCGGACGAATACTGGGACATCAGCACGGCGGAGGTGGAGCGCCTGGCGGAGCGCGTCCGGGACGAGGGCGTGGACGGTATCTTCACCGGCGTGCATGAGTTCAACCTGAAGAGGACAAAAGAGCTTTGCGCCCTGTGCGGAAAGCCTTTTTATGCGTCGGAGGAGCAGCTGCGGCTGAACTTCGACAAGGTGTTTTTCAAGGAAAGCTGCAAGCGGACGGGCATCGATGTGCCGGAGAGCTATGGGATAACGCCAACCCTGGGAGCGGACGAGCTGCGGGCGCTGCGGTATCCGCTCATCATCAAGCCCCGGGATGGCGGCGGCGGGGTGGGCGTGACGATCTGCACCGATGAGGCAGAGCTGCGGCAGGCCGTGGCGCTGGCGGTACGGGAGTCCCCCAGCGGGCAGATCGTGGCGGAGGAATATGTGGTGGGCCGCGAGGTCACGGCGGTGTACGTCATCAAGGACGGCGTCATCAGCTTTGTCTGCCTCCGGGATCGCTATCCCACCAGGGAGCATGAGCGGGTCACATCCCAGTATGACCTGTCGCTGATGCCCTCCAAATATATGAACCTGTTCCTGCGGCAGAGCGACCCCGGGTTCAGGCGGCTGCTGGCGCGCGTGGGCGCGTCCAACGGCTGTGTTTTCTTTCAGGGCATCGCCGCGCCGGACAGGGTCACCTTTTTCGAGTGCGGCTACAGGCTCAACGCCCTGTGCGACTATCACAACATCCGCGATGCCTATGGGGTGGACTATCTGGAGATGATGATCCGCTTTGCCCTCACCGGAAGCATGGGCGAGGGGACGCTTCGGGAGGTCTATTCCGATATGCGGGGCTACAGCGGCATCTTCAACATGACCGCGAGGAGCGGCGTCATCGGTCGCCTGAGCGGCCGGGAGCGGGTGCTGGCGCTGGAAAACGTTCTGGCGGCGGAGTACCTGAAAACAGAGGGCGATGTGATCGCCGACGACGCGGCCATGACCCAGTCTGTGTTCCGTACCCACATAAAAGGGCAAAGTTTGGAGGAGCTGGCGGAGGTGATCCGGGCCATCCAGATGCTGATCCGGGTGGAGGACACGGAGGGACGGAATATGCTGTTCTGCCCATTTGACGTCCGGCGTCTCCATGAGCCGTTTTGACCGGGTGTATGGTTATGAACGATAAGAGGAAACGGTGCGATGAAAAGCCGCTGGTCAGCGTGATACTCATCGCGTACAACCAGCGGCGTTATATTCGCCAGGCCATCGAGAGCGTGTTGGCCCAGGAGACGTCCTTCCCCTATGAGCTGCTGATCGGGGACGACGCATCCGACGACGGGACGAGCGACATCGTGGCGGAGTACGCACGGGCGTACCCGGATATTATCAAAGCATTTATCAGGCCGGAAAACGTAGGCGCGGCGCGGAACGCCGTATTGCTGCTGCAGCAGGCGAGGGGAGAGCTCATCGCGTCGCTGGAGGGCGACGACTACTGGATCGACCCCCGCAAGCTGGAAAAACAGGCGGCATTTCTCAGAGAGTCGCCGGGCTTCATCGGCTGCACCTCCCGGATACGGTGCGTGGATGAAAACGGCTGCGCCATCCGGGGAAAGCCGGAATGGATCAGGCAGAAGCGGGTATTCACACTGGCGGACTTTGACGGGGTGCATCTGCCTGGCCAGGCGTCCAGCCTGATGCGCCGGAATATTTTCCGAGCACCCGCCCACGATTACTCCGTTCTGACGGAGGCGGACACCATGATCTCCGACAGGACTGCCATGCTTATCTTTCTGCTGCAGGGCGATTTTTACTGCTTTGACCAGCCCATGAGCGTGTACCGCTACGTGCCGGCGTTGCAGGGCGGCAACGTTACGTCCCAGCTGGCCGGGGAGGCCTCCATAGTGCGGGATGTGCAGATCACACGGGCCATGGAGCGGTATGCGTATGAGGAATTCGGCCGGAGGATCGTTTTCTCCCGCTTCCGCAGAGAGCTGTACGCGAAGGCGTGGGTGCGGGCGGTGCTTGGACGGTCGGAGACCATGCAGGGCGAGGCGGCCCAACTCCGGGGGGAGGATGGCGGCTGGTGTTGCGTGGTGCTGCTGCCGCTTGAGCTGATAAAGCTGACGTGGCGCAGGTGTGTGCGCCGCCTGCGGTCTTTATGACCGATATGGAGAAAGAAACAACACAGGAGGGGAAGAAATGCGCTTTTTACACGTATCGCTGTCCAGCGTGCGTATGATGGACACCTATACGCGCATGATCCGAAGCAATTTCCCGGAGGAGGAGCATCGCTTCCTCTACTGCGACGAGGTGGGCGGAGAGGACAGAAGGCTGCTGGAATACGGCAACTCCAAGGAGGTAATGGGTTCGCTGCGCCAGAGGTTTCGTACCATCTGCGAGGAATTCGACGCGGCGGACTATATCATTTGGCACGGGCTGATGTCCGGCGCCAAGAGGGTGCTGATCCCGCTGCTGTTCCGCAAATATATGCGGAAGTCCGTTTGGATCATCCGGGGCATCGACCTGTATAACTGGCGGAAGCAGGAGCGCGGGCCGAAGAGCTGGGCGATCAACTTTGTGAACTACCACGGGCGGAAAAATATGCCCTATGTGTGTGTGATCTTTGAGCCGGACGAGGAGGTCTATCACCAGCAGTTCGGCCAAAGGGCCAAGGTGTTCTATACGCCCTATCCCCTTTCGGAGAACGCCTTTGCGTCTATGGAATCCCTTCGCGGCCGTGCGCCCCGGGCCAACGGCAAGGTCTATATCCAGGTGGCGCACAACGCCTATGCGTTCAACCACCATTTGGAGCTGCTGGACGCGCTGGCGCAGTACCGGAACGAGAACATCCGCGTGGTGCTGCCCTTGAGCTACGGCAACGACTGGTACAACCAGAAGAACGGGTACGTGGCGGAGGTGCAGAAGCGGGCCGACGGCTATTTCGGCGACAAGGCGGTGTGTCTCAAGCGCCTTATGCCGGCGGAGAAGTATACCGACGCGCTGTGCGACATCGATGTCAGCGTGTACGGGGCCCACCGGCAGAACGCGCTGGGGAATATTTTCCGCTCCCTCTACGTGGGGAATAAGGTGTTCCTGCCACGGGACAACCCGGTCTATACCTGCTTTACAGCCAGTGGCATCGAGCTGGGGTGCACGGACGACATCGAAAAGATGTCCTTTGAGGAATTTGTAAGGCCGCTGCCGTCCGACAGGGCCGTGGCGTGGATACGGGAGCATCACCATCCGGAAGCGTCTGTGGTCTATTGGAGGGATATGTTCGAGGCGCTGCGCTGCCGGAAGGAGGGGAAAACGTATGTGCCCTCCGATGAACAGCGGCAGCAGGAGATACGGCGGAGGCTGGAGAAGGTTTTCCCGAAAACAGAGCAGGGCGGCGCGGCGCGCAGAAAGCTGAACTACATCGACTTCTCCCGGTACGTGGCCCTGCCGAAAAATACGGTGCTGGCGGATGTCAGGAGCGTGGTCATCGCCGGCGCGGGCCGCCTGGGTCAGAGCGTCTGCTGCCAGATGCTCCGGAGCAACGAGAGCGGTATGAAGTGGGACGTGCGGGGCTTCGCGGACGAGGAATTGGCGTGCCTGCCGGAGGACATCGACGGCTGCGATGTGATCGGCCGGATGGAGGACATCCGGCTGGAGGAGGGCGACGGGCTGGTCAACGCGCTGGAGACGGCAGCACAGCGCGGACGCTTTCTGGAGAGATTGCCGGAGGAAAAACGGGCGGCGCTGTATACGTACTGCGCCGACACCGCGGTCATCGAACGCGGGGCGGCGGTGGAGGCCGGCTGCACGGTGATGGGACACAGCTATATCCACGCCGGGAGTACGGTGGGCCGGTGCTGCCTGCTGCACTCCGCCACGGTGGAATACGGCGCGGTGCTGGGCGAATGCTGCGTGCTGCTGCACGACAGCTGGGTCGGTGAGGGCGCGGTGCTGGGCCGCGGCGTCACCGTGGGCGCTTTTGCGCGGATCGCGCCGGGCGTCACGGTGGGCGACGGCTGCACCGTCGAGCCGTTTGCCGTGGTGAAGGAAGATATTGCAGGCGAAAGAGGTGCGGTATGCGGCTGATCGTGACCGGCGCGGCCGGTGTTTTGGGCAGTGAACTGATCGAACAGACCCTGCGGGCCGACCCGCAGGCGGAGATCGTCGCGGTCACGCGGCAGCCACAGGCACTGACCCGGCGCTGGCAGGGCTATGCGAATATGAAATGCTGCTCCTGGGACGAGTTAGCGCAGATGCCCCTGGCGGACGGTGACGTGATCGTCCACGGCGCGTTTCCCAGGCAGGAGAACGGACAGGAGCTGACGGAGGCGCTGGATCTGACCGGTACGCTGCTGAAAAAGGCGGGCACATCCGGAAAAGAGATCGCATGGGTGGACATTTCCTCTCGCAGCGTGTACGGCCAGAATGAGCAGACTCCCTGGACGGAGACGGCGGAGCTGATGCCGGCCTCGCCGTATGCCCTGGCGAAGGCGGCCCAGGAACTGTTGACCCGCCAGGCGGCGGAGGCGTATGGCTTTCGCTATACGGTGCTGCGTATGGCCGGGCTCATCGGCGTCGGCATGGAGGCACGGCTGGTGTCGCAGATGACCATGCGGGCCATTCACGACCGCGCACTCACCGTCATGGGAGGAGAGCAGCAGTTCTCCATGCTGGACATACGGGACGCCGCCGCAGGCATACGGGCGCTGCTGCGGAAAGAGCCGACGGCATGGCGGCCCTTGTATAATTTCGGCGCGGAGCAGGCGACCCGGCTGAAGGACATCGCGCCCATCATCCAGAAAGAGGCACAGCGGCTGTACGGCTGGCGGGTGTCCATCACCCGGCAGAAGCGGGACGCGGCGCTTATCGACGAGATGGATTCGTCCCTGTTCTATGCGCAGATGGGATGGAGACCGCAGTATACGCTGGCCGACACGGTGGACTGGCTGCTTGAGACCTACACCGGGGCGGCGAAGTAATAGACCGAAGCGAAACCAATGGAGCAGGCGCGAAAGACGCGCCGTCGGGATTTTGACATGATGCAGCAATACCTGCGCCACCGCTTTCTCTTTGAGGAGCTGGTGAAGCGTGATTTCAAGAAAAAATACAAACGCACGGTACTGGGCATGGCGTGGAGTCTGCTCTCGCCGCTGCTCATGCTGCTGGTGATGAAGCTGGTGTTCACCCAGTTTTTCGGCAGGACCATGGAGCATTACACCATCTACCTGTTTTGCGGCAACCTGGTGTTCTCTTATTTCAACGAGTCTACGTCCCAGGGGATGACATCCCTTGTGAACAACGCGGCCATCTTCACCAAGGTCAACATCCCCAAGTACCTGTTCCTGTTCTCCAAAAACGTGCAGACGCTGATCAACTTCAGCCTGACGCTGTGCATTTTCTTCGTGTTCTGCGGGCTTGACCACATTCTGTTTACCTGGAAATTCCTGCTGCTGCTGTATCCCGTCTGCCTGCTGGTGCTGTTCAACATCGGTGTGGGCCTGATACTGTCGGCGCTGTATGTGTTCTTCCGGGACATCCAGTACCTCTGGGGCATCTTTACCCAGATCCTGCTGTACGCCTCCGCGATCTTCTACACCATCGACCACTATGACTACACGGTGCAGTGCCTGTTCCTCGTCAACCCGATATACCTCTTTATCCGCTACTTCCGGAAGATCGTCATTGACGGCGCGATCCCGACAGTGTGGTTTCACCTGCTGATGGCGGCAGATGTGCTGGCGGTGCTGGGCTTGGGCTGCTGGATGTATAAGAAGTACAACACGCGGTTTCTGTACTACGTGTAAGGAGGCGGAAATGAGCATTTTAGAGGTCCGCGATGTCTCCATCCGCTATATCACAGGGGATTTCAAGGACATTGGACTGAAGGAATACGTGCTGCGGAGGCTGCGCCACGACTACCACGTCAAGGAATTCTGGGCGGACAGGGACATCAGTTTCACCCTGGAGCAGGGGGATATGCTGGGGATTATCGGCACCAACGGCGCGGGTAAGTCCACGCTGCTGAAGGTGATTTCCGGCATCATGGAGCCCACCCAGGGCAGCGTTTACCGGGAGGGCACGATCGCGGCGCTGCTGGAGCTGGCCAGCGGGTTCGACGGCGACCTGACGGTGCGGGAGAACACGTATCTCCGCGGCGCTATGCTGGGCTACACCCGCAAATTCATGGACGAGATGTACGAGCAGATCATGCAGTTTTCGGAGCTGAAGGAATTTGAGGACCGTCCGTTCAAGCAGCTGTCCTCCGGCATGAAGAGCCGCCTGGCTTTCTCCATCGCCAGTCTGGTGCAGCCGGACATCCTGATTTTGGACGAGGTACTGTCCGTGGGCGATGGGGCGTTCCGGAAGAAGAGCGAGGCGAAGATGCGGGAAATCCTGGCGTCCGGCGCGACCACCATCCTGGTTTCCCACTCCATTACCCAGGTACGGCAGCTGTGCAGCAAGATCCTGTGGCTGCACAAGGGCCGGCAGATCGAGTTTGGGGACGATGTGCAGCAGATTTGTGACCGGTACGAGGCCTTTTTGGCGGGGAAATTGAAGCTATGAGCAGAGAGTACGACTATCTTATCGTGGGCGCGGGCCTGTTCGGCGCGGTGTTCGCCCGAGAGATGACGGACGCCGGCAAGCGCTGTCTTGTGATCGACCGGCGGGATCATGTGGCGGGGAATGCCTGCACCGAGACGGTGGAAGGGATCGCCGTCCACCGCTACGGCGCGCACATTTTCCACACGAACGACGACACAGTATGGAGTTATGTAAACCGCTTCGCTCGCTTCAACCGGTTCACCAACAGCCCCATCGCCAACTACAAGGGGGAGCTTTACAACCTGCCCTTCAATATGAATACGTTCCACCAGATGTGGGGCGTTACGACGCCGGCCCAGGCCCGGGCGGAGATACGGCGGCAGCAGGAGGCCTCCGGCGGCGAACCGCAAAATCTGGAGGAGCAGGCCATCCGGCTGGTGGGCCGGGACATCTACGAGAAGCTGATAAAGGGGTATACGCAGAAGCAGTGGGGGCGTCCGTGTACGGAGCTGCCGTCGTTCATCATCCGGCGGCTGCCGGTGCGGTTCACCTATGACAACAACTACTTCAACGCCTACCATCAGGGCATCCCGGAGGACGGCTACACCGCCTTGGTGGAGCGGATGCTGGAGGGCATCCCGGTGCATCTGCACACGGATTTCCTCCCCCGGCGGGAGGAACTGTCGGCCCTGGCGGAGCGCGTGCTGTATACAGGCCCCATCGACGCGTACTTTGACTACCGATTGGGTGCGCTGGAATACCGCAGCCTACGCTTCGAGACGGAGCTGCTGGACACGGACAATTATCAGGGCAACGCGGTGGTGAACTACACCGACGCGGAGACGCCCTACACCCGCATCATCGAGCACAAGCATTTTGTGTACGGCACGCAGCCGAAGACCGTCATCACCCGGGAATACAGCGCGGAGTGGCGGCCGGGAGACGAGCCGTACTACCCCGTCAACGATGGGAAGAACGCGGCGCTGTACCGGGCGTACCGTGAGCTGGCGCAGCGGGAGCATCGCGTGATCTTCGGCGGCCGGCTGGGCGAGTACCGCTACTACGACATGGACCAGGTGGTGCGCGCGGCGCTGGACTGCGCCCGGGAACAGATCGCCGTCAGGAGAGGTGAAGAGATATGAAGTTAGGGATCATGCAGCCGTACTTTTTCCCGTATATCGGTTATTTTCAGCTGATAGCGGCCTGTGACAAATTTATTTTCTTCAATACGCCGCAGTTTGAACGCCGCGGCTGGATGAACAGGAACAGGATCATCAACATCGCAGAGGGATCGACGTATATTTCTGTCCCGGTGGTAAAGGTCCCGCAGAAAACGGCTATTTGCGATATGCACATCAATAACAGTACCGATTGGCGGCAGAAGCTGCTGGCCCAGCTGGAGGTATATAAAAAGCGGGCGCCGTACTATCGGGAGGCGATGGAGATCGTCCGCAGCGTGATCGACAGGGAGACGGACTCGCTGGTCGAGATGAGTGTTGCAAGTGTGGTAGAGTCGTGCAAGTACATGGGCCTGGATTTGGATTGGGACATTTTCTCTCAAATGGGATTGAATGTTCCAAGTGATTGTGAGCCAGATGAATGGGCGCTGGAGATATGCAGGACATTGGGAGCGGATGAATACGTCAATGCACCCGGAGGCGAAGCGTTTTTTGACAAGTCAAAATACCGGCAGGCAGGGATCAAACTGGAATTTCTTCAGCCTGAGTTGCTGCCGGATACGCAGGGCATTGGCCGCTTTGAGCCGGGCCTTTCCATCATTGATGTGATGATGTACAATTCACCGGAGGAAATCAGGAAGATGATAAAAGCCTACTCCCTGAAATAAGCAAACCGCCGCCCGCCCGGGTCTCCCGGGCGGGCGGTGTTTTGCTGTCCCTCAGCTCTCCATATTTTTGCCCAGAAAGGCGGCCACGGTCTGGGCCAGCTTGCACTCCGTCTCGCCGCCGGTGCGGTCATCGGCGGAGAGGAACAGCACCGCGCCCAGCACGTCGCCCTCGCAGAGGATGGGCGCGGCCACGGTGACGCGGAACTGCCCGTTCTCGTCGCTGACGGCCACCCCCGGCCCGCAGTACACCCCGCGCTCGCCCATGATGCGCTCCAGCTCCACGGAGATCCGCTTGCCCAGCAGCTCCCGCTTGCCCGCCCCGGCGATGGCGATGACCGCGTCCCGGTCGGTGACGGCGGCGGTGAAGTCGGTGCTGCGGGCCAGCGTGTCGCAGAACTGGGCGGCAAAATCCTCCAGCCCGCTGATGAGGGAATACTTCTTGAAGATGACCTCCCCGTCCCGGGTGGTGTAGATCTCCAACGGGTCGCCGTTGCTGATGACATTGACACGAAAGACCTTGTCGGGGCGGTTGGAGGTCTGTTGAATGAGGGTGATGGGAGGGGCGCTCTCCGCGTCTTTGGGGAAGGAGATAATATCACCCTCCACGGCGGCGGGCGCACCCTCCTCAGGCAGCGTGCCGCAGCGCAGCAGCGTGTCGATGTCGGACTTGAGCCAGACCTCCAGGTGATCCTCGTAGACCTTGATCTTGTCGATGATGAGCTGCAGGTCGCTGCGGTCCAGCCGCTCCTTGTGCAGCAGGTCATCAAAGACCTCCATAGCCGTTTTGGCGGCGCGGTTGACCCGGATGATGGTGTTGCGCTTGTCCTCAGCCATGGCGATCCGATGGTGCAGTCCCTCAATGCGGTGCAGGAGGTCGTTTTCCAGCTCGTCGTAGGTCTCCGCCAGCGTTTCCTCGTTTTCCGGGTGCTTCATGATGTCCCGGATGCGCTGGCGCTTGGTGGCCTTCAGCTCCTCCTGCGCGTCCAGCAGCAGCTGCTCCAGGTTTTCGGCGGCGCGCTCCGTCTCGGCCACGTCCTCCTGCTCGCGGGCAAGATCGTCGTTGAGCCGCTCCAGCATGGAAGCGGAGTTGTCCTTCACCTTTTGGATATACAGCTTCAGCAGCTGGTCCAGCCTGTCTACCCGGATATGGTGGCTGGTGCAGGCCTTCAGACCCCGCCTGTGGTACTCGCCGCAGCGGTAGGCGTCCTTGAGATCGGAACGGCTCATGGCAAACATGGGGCTGCCGCAGTCGCCGCAGAAGAGAAAGCCGGAGTAGGTGTTATCGTTGATCTTTACGCCCCGGTAATGGCTGGTGGTGCGCTGCTGGCGCAGGGCGCGGGTGGTGGCGAAGGTGCGGTAATCGATGATGGCCTGATGGTGGTGCTCGAACACCAGGTGGTCGCTCTCGTCCCGCTTGACCTCCGCGCCGTTGATCTTCCGGCGGGTGTATTTGCCCTGCCGCAGCGTGCCGATGTAGAAATCGTTGTCCAATATGCCCTGCACGGTGACGATGGCCCACGCGGACTTGGCGGCGCGCTTGACGCTCTCGCCCTGGGCTTCGCGGCGCTCCCGCTCGGACATACGGGGCGTGGGGATGCCCTGGTCGGTGAGGTGGTTGGCGATCTTCTTGTAGCCCCAGCCATCGTTGTAAAGCTGAAAGATCTGCCGCACGATGTCTGCCTCGGTGGGGACGATCTCGAACTGCTGCGCCTTGTTGATGAGGTAGCCGTAGGGCGCGGCGCAGAGCCATTTGCCATCGGTCTGGCGGCGCTTGATGACGGACCTGACCTTTTTGCTGGTGTCGGTGACGGGCATCTCATTGATGAGGAATTGAAACTGAATCTTCAGCCAGTCATCGTCGTTGGGGAAGTCGATATTGTCGCCGATGGAGATGATGCGGACGCCTGCGTCCCGCAGGTCCTCCAGCTCCACCAAACCGCGGGAGTTGCGGCGGGAGAAGCGGGAGAAGTCCTTGACGATGAGGATGTCATATTTGCGGGACATCAGCCCCCGGCGCATGGCCTGGTAATTCTCCCGCTGCTCGAAGGTGTAGCCGGAGCGGTCGCGGTCCTCGTAGAAGGTCAAGGTACTGTCCGGAAAGCGATGCTTGACGAAGTCGGTAATGATCGCCTTTTGGTTCTCGATGGAGGTGTTGTCCCGATCCAGCTCCTCATCCACGGAGATGCGGCAGTAGCCCGCGATGTCAAAGCGTTCGATCATTGAGTCTCACCGCCTTTCAGATATTTTGCTATCTCGCGGTCGAACTCGGAGATGTATTCCGCGTCCTGCTTCCTGCGGAATTCATCGTAAATCGCACCGACTTTCTTCATGGCTGCATCTCGAGAGATGTGTCCTTTGCTCTCCAGTACCTGACGGCGATTGTTGGTCAGGAAGCGATCCGTCTCCTCCAGCCAGTCCTGCATGGACATCAACTGTTCATCCTCCGCCATCAGCTCGGCATAGTCGATGAACATGGTCACCAAGCGATTCAGACGGGACAGTTCCTTTTCACTCAGATAGTTCTTTGCCACCAGCGTGTCGCTTTTCAGAATTTTTCCGTCCGGCGCACCTTTCCAGTTAGTCAGACCCATAGTGGGGCTGTCCAGCGTGGCCCGTTCGGAGATCAGCTCCGCGGCGGTTTTGCCGGTGACGGCATAATGCAGCTTGTTCTGTACGAAGGCGTAAAAGGCTTTCGTGGTCTCGCTGTTCTTGTCGTAGTCGTAGCTGCACTGCTCGAAGACATCTGCGATTTTCTGATAGGCCCGGCGCTCGCTGGCGCGGATCTCACGTATGCGCTCCAGCAGTTCCTCGAAGTAATCCTTGCCGAAGGGGTGGCCGTTTTTCATCAGCTCGTCATTGAGCACAAAGCCCTTTTGGATGTACTCTTTCAGCGTCCTCGTCGCCCACTGGCGGAAGCGCGTGGCCTTTTTGGAATTCACGCGATAGCCGACGGCGATGATGGCGTCGAGGTTGTAGAAGTGGGTGGGTTTCGTAGAAAATTCGGAAATTCCGAATTTTCTCATGCAGGCGGCTTTATCAAGTTCTTCCTCATCGAAGATATGTGTCAGGTGTTCGCTGATGTTGGATTTGCTGGAGTCAAACAGCTCTGCCATACCGGCCTGTGTCAGCCAAAAATTTTCATCTTGAAAGATAACGCGGATGTACTCCTTGTCGTCGCCGTTTTGATACAGCAGGATCTCACTGGTTTCCGAAATTTTCTGTTCCATAGCACACCTCGACCTACCAATTTTGTTTAGATAATGCAATCTGATTATAGACTACATTGTATCATACGCTGCGGCGGTATGCAAGGCCAAATGTGATATAGGGAGGCCCATCGGCCTCCCTATATTCTCAGCGTGAGGCCGCCCGCTCTGCCCGCACCGCCTTCTCCGCCTGACGGCGGCGGGTATCGACCAGCAGATCGCGGGTGTTGGCGTAGAGATCTCCGCTGCCGGAGTGCATGACGACAGGCATCAGCCCCTGTGCGCGGCACTCTGCGTAGATCGGCTTCAGATGTTCACTGACGGCGGGGTCTGCGGACTCTGCCCGAGTCAGCCAGATCAGAGCGATGCCCTGATCCTTTTTAATGTCGAGTTCCATTTTGTACCCTCCCTGTACTGGATAGTATTGCCATTTGTAGGATAAATTACACAGCGCTGCATTTGGCTATATTATACGGGTGAGGACTTCGGACGTCACTAGCTTACGGCGTTTTAGGCGCACGCAAATGGGAAATTTCTATTTGCGTGCGGTTCTGGAAGGCGCAGTGCAAAACTGAGCCGCGGCTATTTGGCCGCGGCTCAGTTTGTTGGAGATCGCTGCGCGTATTTCTGCATTATGGGCGCATCCGAAAGGAAAGAGGATGCCGGGAGGCGCGTTACTCGTTCCGCATCTCCAGCCCCGTAAAGAATTCCTCATACGCGCAGTCGTAAATGCTCCGCAGCTCGATAAGCACACTGGCGCGGATGTTCAGCTCACCGGACTCATACTTGGCGTAGGTCGTGCGCCCGATGTCGCAGCCACGCCGCTGCAATTCGGCGCACAGCTTCTCCTGTGACAGCTTGTGTGTTTTCCGCAGCCGCCGCAGATTATCGCCCATATTGCGGTCACGTCTGATTTTCTGTTCCATTCTCTCACCTCAGGCAAATTTTTGACCAGTATTGGTTGCAACTGAGGCTATTGTATGCTACACTCGGTTTAGATATTGACCGCTATACTGGTCAATACGCTTGACGGTGGCGGAATTTGGAAACTAAAAAAGTTTTTCTATTTCATAAAACCGTCATAGACCCGTGCTCGTCTTATAGGCATCACAGAGATGGAGGTACGTCTATATGGACCGGCTGGGTCAGCTTATCCGGGAAGCGCTGGCAGCACTGTTTCAATCGCTTCAATTCCCCAGAGGTTGGGACAACACAAACAAAGCAGAGGAGAAACGGGAGGAAACAAAATGAACACGAGAAAAGAAGAACTGAAAAAGCTCATCATTAAGGGCCTGATCGGCGTGGTGGTAGGTGTCATTCTTGCCACCAGCAGCGGCGACAAGGAATGGTGGGGCGTGCTGCTCTTTGCCATCTTTTTTGCCGGTGTACCCTACGGCTGGCAGCTCAGTGGTAAGGTCATCACCTTTGGCTTGGTGGGAAGTTTGCCTGTCATGATCATCTTCTATATGCTGCGGCTGGTGGTGGCCATGATCACGGGCTGGGTCGCCTATCCTATCGCGTTGATCCGGGCCGTCGTCCGACTGCGTGCCCCGGAGGAAGCGGAGGCGCAGGAGTGAACTGGGCGAAAACTGTTCCTCGCGCCGTACAGGGGGACACTGCCGCGTGGGAGGAGCTCTATAACGCCACCTGTCGGGAGGTGTACTTCGTGGCGCTGAAGGTCTGCGGCAATTCGCAGGACGCGGAGGACTTGACGCAGGAGGCGTACCTGGCCGCCCTTGGGAGACTGTCGCAGCTGAAGGAGGCGGAGAAATTCCCCTCGTGGCTATATATGATCGTGGCCAACAAGTGCCGGGACTATCTGAAGAAGAAAAAACCTGCCCTGTTCACCGAGCTGCAAAAGGACGATGCCCCAGCGCCGGATTGGGCGGACGACCGGGAGGAGAATCTGCCGGAGGTGCGGCTGGAGCATCAGGAGACGGTGCGCCTGGTGGCGGAGATTATCGACGGACTGCCGGAGGATCAGAAGCTGTGTCTGTTGCTGTATTATCGGGATGAACTGTCTGTGTCACAGATCGCCCAGGCGCTGCAGGTGTCAGAGGGCACGGTAAAAAGCCGTCTGAACTATGGGCGGCGGAAGGTCAAGTCCAAGGTGGAAGCGCTGGAAAAGCAGGACACGAAGCTGTACGGCCTCGCACCTATGGCGCTGCTGACCCTGCTGCTGCGGCAGGAGGCCGAGGCGATGCCGCTGCCCGCCGGGCTTACGGCGGCGGGCGCTGCCGCGGCCACGGCAACCGATGTGGTTGCTTCGGGCGCGGCGGCTGCGGTCACCGGCAAGGCCGCGGGCGGTTTGGCGGTCAAAATCGCCGCAGGTGTGCTGGCGGCAGGCCTGGTCGCAGGCGGCGCAGCCGCGGCAAAAAATGCAGTCGTCGACAGAGCTGTCGATGTGTCGGATGCTGTCGTGCAAACGGCAGTGTCGGTGGAAGAACAGGCGGCGGAGGCATACGCTGCTTATGAAGAATTGCTCCGGCGAGGTGTCACGGACAGCGGCTTGGAGATCAAGTATTACACCACCTTTGACCTGGAGAAGGACAGTATCCCTGAGCTTCTGACAGCCAACAATCCCGGGACAGCGGAGTGGCTGACGGATGCCCAGTTCTACGCCTATGACGATGACGGCCTTCGGCTGGTCGGCGATGTCGGCAGCTATTACGATTCAATCTATCTCATCAATGATACCTACCTTCGCTGTATGGGGCGTCCCGGTATCTCTTATGTCGGTAAGGCAGAACAGTTTTATAAAGACCGAATGGATGCCGATTACGAGGATTATTACTATTTCCCGGGCGAAACAGACGGCGACACCTTTGTCAAAACCGCCGAGCGGCTGGAATTGAAGCCCAACGAGTTCACGCCCAAAAGCGACTTTACTGTTGAGATGGTGGAGCTTATCCTCCATTTCCCGGCGGATTGGGAGGGTAAGGTCATTATTGACAACAATTTCAGCGATGACGGCCTGCGGGAGTACTACACCGTGTATGAGGTCGAAAGCTATGCCGCAGGCGCGGGCGAATTATTTTCTGTCACGCTGTTTGGCCCTGACAGCACGGACTATCTGCACTGGCCCGACTACACGTACCTCGGCACATACGCACACCCCGCCAGCGGCATCATCCGGCAATTCGTCGCCAGCCGTCCCACCGACGTCCAATTTACGCCCGAAACGCAGAACACATATACGGCGATGATCGAGCAGTACGATACAATCTTGGACAACATCGAATGGATATGGCGGCCCTATGAGGGGTGAATAAAAACAATAGGAGAGAGACTATTATGAAACACACGAATTTCCGAACTATTTGCCTGTCCCTGCTGTTGATGGCGGCGGCGCTGACCTTGACCGCCTGCAGCGGCAAGAGTATTGACCTGACAGATTACGTGAGTATCGATGCCGTATCCGGCGCAGACGGATATGGTCATTTGGAGTATTCCTTTGACAGCTACTCCGTGTATCAGAAGATCGCCGGCATCGACGTCAAGAACGATAAGGATGTTGAAGCCCTTTTCAGCGAGGAGAACCTGTTGAAGACCGAGAAGATCTGGGCCGCTCTGGAGGGAGTCTCTGTGGTGGCAGACAAGTCCGACAACCTGTCCAACGGCGACAAGGTGACGCTGACCGTCAGCTTCGATAACCCTACCAATGAGAAGCTGGACTTCGAGCTGCGCGGCGGCAAGATCACCTATACCGTGGAAGGCCTGGCTGACGGCCTGCCTTTTGACCCCTTCTCCGAGGACGTCATTTCCGTTGCCCTCATCGGTGCCTCTGGCGGTGGCGAGGCCATTGTCGGCCTGGTCTCTGATGATGCGATGTATAAGGGTGTGACCTATAGCTTCGCCAATAACTACAACCTGTCCAACGGCGATGAAATCACCCTGACTGCCGTTTTCGACCAGCAGTATTTTGCTTCTTTGGGCTATACTGTCCCCGAGCAGTGCAGTAAGACATATACTGTCTCCGGCCTGAAGGACTTTTTCCGCCCCTCTGACGGGCTGTCCGTTTCCGAGCGTACCCGTTTTGAAGAGTTGACTATGTCTTCCGCTCTGTCTTATGCTGCCGAGGACATTCTCACCAAAGACATGCCCGTCCTGGATTCCGAGTTCTGGTCTCTGTATTACTTTGAGCCCAAGATGCCTGGCACTTACTTCTTTGATATGACCCACGGTTTTAGCGGGTACTGCGGCATCATCGGCGTTGCCAAGGTCGTACTTGACAATCCTTGGGACGATGAGCCCTATGAGGACGTCATCTTTGTTGTATACCCCGACTGCATGATGGGCGATGACGGCCACCTGACTTACAGTGAGAACGACTTTGTTATCTTCGACTCTTCCTTCTCCAACGAAACCGAGGCTATGGACTGGCTGGCAGACCAGATGGATGAACTGAACTTTACTAAGCTTACATGACGCGGAGAGGAAGCAATATGTTAGCGGCAGTGCTTCATGCGGCGTTGGTGTAGTCTGACATCTGCATAGTTTGTTATCGTCAATCTGCGAACGGGGACTGAAGACTTCCGTTGTCACGACAAAGCAGCACGGCATCGCGTGGAACACGCGGGGCTGTGCTGCTTTTGCATATAGGACACTGACGCAAATGGAAAGATCCCATTTGCGTGCGCCATATACGGGCAGATCCATTGATTTATGGTGAAATATGGGCTAATGTGTTATTGGCCGCGGCGCGCAGCGGACTTACACTATGGAGGTGGTCACACATGACCAATAACACCAATAACACTTATATGCCGGCGGCGAAAGATGCAGGCACTGCGGCACGGGAGGTGACGAGATGAGCGCTTCCAGAAGAAAAGCCGGAGCGACGCTCCGGCCGTGGCTGACGGCGCGGGTAGACTGCGATGAAAAGCGTTTCATCCAGCTCGGCAATACGCTGCTGCTGTCGTATCGGTTTCAGCGGCTTTCCCACGGAGCGCGATACTGTTTCCTGTGTATGGCGATGGAGGCCGGGCCGCGGCGCGAATTTCGCCTGCCCCGGAGTGCGGCGAAGAAGTACGGCATCCCGCACTCGTCGCTCTGCCGGTATATCCGGGAGCTTGAGGCCGGAGGATGGATCGAAGTGCGGAGCATGAAGGCTCTCCGCAAGCCTAATGAGTATCGGTTTTCTCTCACGTGGAAGGGGATCTGTCCTCTGTCTTGATACTATGGATGCGGGGAGAGTGTCTGTCCTCCCTGGCTGTGGGGGATGGCTACATGTGGTATATCTGTCCCATGTTGGTGCAAGGGATCGGCGACTGATCATTCACTGATTGTCCAAATGTGGGCCGGCAGCCTGTTGCATGAGCCGTGCGGTTGCAGCATAGTGGGGCAAGATACGTGGGTAGCTTGCCTCGAAATGGAATAGCCGAAATGCGCCAAACTTGACAATTCTGCGAAAACCAGTATAATTTGTGACAAGTACGAACGGAGGTGGGGACGATGCAGGAGCAGCTGTACGCGTGTGAACGGGAGATCATTTCGTTTATGTATGCCAAGCCGCACGATGCGGTGTTTGCTGTGGAGGATTTCGATGCGCTGGGCAGCTATGATGCGGTCCGCAAGGCGCTGTCCCGCCTTGCGCAGAGTGAGCGTATAGAGCGTATCTGCATGGGCCTGTATCGGCTGAACCCGAAACAGTGTGACGATGTCCCTGCGCTGCCGTCTCATGAAGCTGTGGCGCAGGCCCTTGCCCGGAGAAACCACTGGAGGATACTTCCGGCTACAGAGCTTGCGAGGCGCAGGATCGGTCTGTCCGATGAAGACCCGAAGCTGCCGAAGTACCTGAGCACAGGCCCTAAGACACGTGTCGAATATGCCCCCGGTCATGAGGTGCTGCTGGTTCATTCCGCGGCAAAGCTGTTTGATGGCCTCTCGGATGAGGGCGCTGTTGTTATCAGCGCGCTTTCGGATCTGGACAGGCACAGGATTACCATCGACGAGATTGCGGAGCTGTCCCGAACGCTTGCGCCCGAGGTCAAAAAGGACCTGATAGAGAAACTCTCTCTTGTGCCTCCGAGACTGCGCCCCATTATTGAGCTTATATGCGACTGCTATGGCAGGGCGGGGCGATAGTCCGTGCGTCGATCGAATGCAGGCTGAAATGAACATCGAGCAGCAGGCGGCTCTCCGTTGTAAGCGGGAGTCGCCTGCGTTTGTTTTGTGTGACGTACCAATGAAATATGTTCAAAACGTCCAATTATGGCGTGCAAAATGCAGGTGATATATATGCATGGTGCACGAATTGACGCAAAAAGTACAGAAACAGCAAATCCGCTATTGACAAAGTCACAAAAATGAATATTATTTGTGACATAAAATAGACGGAGAGGTGCGTTTTTTTTCTATGCGCCGACCACAGAGAAAAGCACCGCGTGTGAAAACGGGTGTCGTGCCATTCGGCATATCAGTACTTTGCATGGAGGTTTGATGATGAAAATAAGGAGAAACGTCTTTTACATCCACCCCCGATCATTCTGAAATAAGGAGTGATCACATGAGCAAGAAAAAACGAACCCCGGTCGTCTCGCGCTGCGCCCTGTGCAAGGGCGTCATCAACATCCTCGGCAACGATCATGTGGTGGGCAGCACCGGCAGGATGGTCTGCCGCGGTTGTCTCCAAACCTCGTTTCATATTTTGGAAGCGTCTGACGAGGTCACGGAGGAGGCTGTATCTGCGCCATCTATCACGCCGCAGCACATCGTTCAGGAACTGGATAAGTCCATCATCGGGCAGGAGCAGGCAAAGGCTGCCGTGGCGCTGGCAGTTTGGAAGCAGATGCTCCGCGCCAACGGGGATGCCGGCGTTCCCCGAACCAATCTGCTGCTGTATGGACCCAGCGGCTGCGGCAAGACGGCTATCATCCGTGAGGCAGCCAGGATCGCCGGGCTGCCGTTTCTCACTGTGGATGCCACCGGCATCACCGAGACGGGGTATCGCGGGAAAAACGCGGCGGACATCGTGACAGACCTGTTGGCGGGCTTCAAGGAGCACCCTCGAGTCCGACACGCCATCATTTTCATCGATGAGGTGGACAAGCTGTCCGCTCACGGTAATGATTGGCGTCAATCGTACTGTCAGGGGACGCAGCACGCGCTTTTGAAGATGGTGGAGGGGATGGAGGTCACCACGGAGAGGGCGACCATCAACACCGCCGATCTGCTGTTCCTGTTCGGCGGCGCGTTCGGCAGGATGCGGGATGCACAGAGATACGCCGATCCTATCGGCTTCGTGCGGGACGAGCCGTCCCATCCCACGGTCACTCAGCGCACCGCCGAGGATTTCTGCGCCTACGGCATGGAACGGGAGCTGATGGGCCGCATCGGTCGGTTCGTGCCGGTGGAGCAGTTGACCACGGAGCAGATGCGGCGCATCCTGACTGAATCCAACCTCTCAGCATTCGTGAAGTACAGGAAATTTTTCCGCGCCCACAAGGTTCGGCTCAAGCTGCCGGATGAACTGGTGGAGCAGTTGGCCTGTGAGGCTGTGGTGCAGGGAACGGGCGCCCGGGGGCTGGACGGCGCGGTGGAAGCGTTGGTGCAGCCGCTGCTGTATGCGTTGGCGGAGGGCAAGCTCTCCGGCGCTGTAACACTGGGAGGTAACGTCTATGGCCACGTCTCTTGACCGCCATCAGGCGGAGGATTTTATCCGCAAGGTAGACAATGAGCTCTATCAGCAGCGCCGCAGGCTGCTGGCGCTGGATACACCGCTGACGATCCTGCTGCCGCAGCATTTACAGGGGCTGTCCAAACCGCTTATGGCCGACTACATCGCCGACAGGCTGCTGTTCTCGCTGGCATCCTGCTCCGGCCGTGCTGCGCTGCGGAGGGCAAAGCGCTGGTTGGAGGGCTGCGTGAGCTATCTGCTCCACTGCTGCCCGCCCAGAGAGCGCACGTTTTATTATCTCCTCAAGCTGACGGAACTGCCGCAGGGCACGCGCTTTGAACTATTTGCAGAGCACCACTCCGCCGATGACCCCATCCGCAGTGATGAGGATATGCCGCGGATTTTGAAAGGGCTGGAGGTCGTCTGCGTGATGTCAATCAGCGAGGCGGGAAAGCTGAGAGATATGCAATAAGGTTTTGCGTCTAACCTAAAAACTTTGAGAAATTCATGCGTTTTTGTTTCCCTCGTAAGCGTGTATCTCCCGGATGGTGTCGGCAGCGGAGCACATCAACGTGATCAGCGGCCTGGACACGCCCGCGATGCTGATCCGCCAGTGGTGCGAAGCGTGGGAGGCGGGGAAGGATGCGCCGGATGCCGATATGACGGCGCTGCTGGGCATCACGGCTGTGCCCTACGAGGACGGATGGCTCATCGACCGCGGCGAGTGCGCCTATTTCAGCAATCTCAGCTATTCGGAGAGCACAACGCGCTATATGTGCTACCTGACGGCAGAGCCTGTGGCGTAAAACAAGACAGCAGGAGCGCGGCATTTTGCCGCGCTCCTGCTGCGTATCAGGGGGGCGCTTGCGGGGACGATCTGGCAAAAGGATGCACTTGCAGGTGGCGTAAAGTTCATCGGCTAAATATACGCAATTGTTATTCCGACACACTTCAAAACAAGCCCTGTGCGTTTGTGCCAAAATTCCAACGGTTGCGTACCACACTTTGTGGACAAAGTCAAGCAAACCAGCCATTTCTCAGTGACACGGCGTTGCCGTTTTGTCGTTTTTCGCACTACCATTTCCAGCTGCGCCCATTTTGTTAAACGCACATTCGCGGATAATCATTCTATTTTTCGCCCGTTTTCTATGTTACAAAATAATAATTATGCCCACCCGCTGAGCAGACCGAGCCTGTCCAGCTGGCGGGCACTTTCTTTTGCCGTGGACAGCAGGTAGATCCGGGTCGTCTCGATGCTGCTGTGCCCCAGCACGTCCGCCAACCGCACCACATCCCGGCAGGCGGCGTAGAATGCCCGGGCGAACAGCCCCCGCAGGTTGTGAGGAAACACCTTGCTCCGCGCCACCTTCGCCGCCTCGCACAGCTTTTTCATCTCCGCCCAGATGAATTTCCGGGACAGCCTGTTTCCCTTTTTGTCAGGAATATCTGCCCGTGGACGATGCCACACTTTTTGGCGTATTTCAATAGCTTGCGACACAGCTTTGTGGGCAGAAGAATAGTTCTTATTTTGCCCTTCAGTGCGATTTCTGCTACGCCGTTTCGTGCCGCCTCCACGGTGATGTATTGCAGCTCGCTGACCCGGATGCCCGTGGCGCAGAGGGTTTCCAGCAGGAGCAGCAGGCGTATGTCCCCCCTCGTCTGGGCTGCGTCCAGCAGCCGCTGGTATTCGGCACGGGTCAGCTCCCGTTCCGATTTGCGGAACATCTGCCGCTGGAGCTTGAGGTACCGCACCTTGCAGTCCTCCCGCCCCATGCAGACGAACAGCTTGTTTACCGCCGCCAGCATGGCATTGACGCTGACGGGGCGGTAACCCTGCTCCGGCAGCTGCGCCTTCCACGCCGCCGCCAGCTCCTTCGTCACCACGCGGCCATCCAGCCACGCGGCAAACTGCCTCGCCGCCCTCATGTAAGATTCGATGGTGGATGCTTCCCGCTCCTCCCGCCGCAGATACCCCGCAAATCGCGCCAATTCCTTCTCCGTGATCTCCAATTTCTTCCGCATGATGTGCTACGCCTCCCGGTCATTTTTGAGTATTGTAGCAGAAGGGTGGGGCAATGGCAAAAGCGGCGGATCTAGTCGATCTGACTTGAGAAGCAAATTTGTTTCTTAAAAAAGCAGCACAGCACCGCATAGAACGATTTCTATGTGGTGCTGTGCTGCTTTTTGCGGCGGTCAATGCCGCCGCAAATGGAAATATCCCATTTGCGTGCGCCGTATATGGGCCAATCTCTTGCAAATCGCGGAAAAACGACTATTGTGGTGTTAGCCGCGGTGCACAGCGGACTAACAATTTTGAGGTGATCGAAAATGACGAAAAACAACCGTACATCCCACCTGACGGCGGATGAGAAGACCCTGTTGGCAGAGTATCGCAGGAGTGGCTTGACACCCGAAGACATAAAAACCCTGAAGCGCCAGACGGACGAGAAATATATCCACGTGCTGGCCTACCGCTACTGGATAGCCTGTGCGAAACTCCACAATGCCAACGAGCTGCTGCACGGCAACTGTCAATGCTGCGTCCATTGGAACGCACTGAGGCCGGAAAAGATACCTTGCCACGAATGCTACTACCTGGTCGGTGCAGACGCACAGATCGATGGCTGGGAATGCGTGCGGGATATTTCGGAAGAAGATGGAATGCTGGAAAAGTACGATGCGGACCGGCGGCGTGCCGCGGAAAGCGGTAGTATGTAAAACTGAGGACAAGTTCCCTATCAGGGTACCCTTTTGGGTACCCTGATAGCCGAACAACGGCTGGGGAGACCTCAAACCCCCGGGAGGAATACCATGCACGAGAATGAACAGCACAGGCCGGGGTTGGACGCATTGGTGTCCGATGCTGGCCGGCGGCGGGAGCGATCGCTCCCGCCACCGAGCCGGGAGGAGATCGCCCCTCCCAAGGAACATACGGAGATCGCAGCGCCGGCTGTTTCGCCGCCGGCGAAGCCGCGGAGCGTCCGCAAGCGGATCGTGAAAACCAAAATGTCCGACGGCGAGTACCGCACTTTCCTGGCGCGTGTAAAACGCAGCGAGTTGTCCGCCAGCGAATTTTTGCGCCGCGCCGCGCTGACCGAACGGATCACGATCTCCATGCACACGGAATTGGCTATTGCCCTGCTGGATGAGTTGGCGCTGCTCAAGGCCGATATAGGGCGTATTGGCGGTCTGCTGAAAATGACCATCCGTCCCAACGAAGGACAGCGGACGCTGCACCCGGCGGAGTGGGAGGAACTGCTGCACGCGGCCCGGCAGGCGGAGCGTATGGCAAAGCGGCTGGCGGAGTTGGAGGTAAAGATCGCCGATGGCTATTGTTAAGCATAACAGCTCCAAAAACGCCCGTTATGAAGATGTATTGGAGTACTATACCTGCCGGCATCGGGAGGACAGCCGCACCGGGCATTACGAACCGATTTTGGATGAGTATGGCTTGATGCAGCCCCGCAGCAATTGCGCCGCATTGTACCTGACCGCCGACGGGACGGAGGCTGCGTCGGAGCGGTGGGCATCTGCCTGCCGCCGCACCAACCTGCGCTACGGCAAGAACAACAAGCCCGGCGACCGCAAGAGCCACGAATATATCCTCAGTCATCCGGCGGCGGATCGGGACAAGCTATCCCTGGACGACCTTTTGGAGGAAGGACGGGCTTTCGCCAAGGCGTTTTTGCAGGGCTATGACTGCCTGATCGCCGTCCATCGCGACACGGACAACGACCACATCCACATCTCCCTCAACTCTGTCCGCGCCGGAGCACGGGCGGAGCGGGAGTGGATGATGCGGGATGGCGAGGGGAACATTTTGCCCTGTGAGATCAAGGCGGGCGGCAAGCATCAGGACAGTGCGGAGCTGCGGAGGGCCATGAACGACTGGCTGCGGGACTACACGCGCACGCACGGCTGGGAGGTCAAGGACAACAACGCCATCGCCGCCAAGCGAAGGCGGGAGCGGTACGAAAAACGGAACGAGTATCTCCGCCATGTATTGGCCTCTGTGGCGTCCCAGTGCCGCAGCGCCAAAGAACTGACGCGCCGTCTCCGCGCCTACGGCATTACCCTCAAGCGGCGGGGAAACACGGTCAGCGTCCTGCCGCCGGGAGGCCGCAGGGCGGTGCGGCTGCGGACACTGGGGCTGGAATGGGCGGACATAGAGCACCTGATGGCACTGCGGCGAGAGCGCGAACGGCTGGCGGAGCAGCAGTGGTGGGCGTATGTGCGCTGCGTCCGCCGCCGGTGGTACGAGGCCCGGCGCGAGGTATACGGCCATTCTCGCGGTGCACTGGACAGCTTGCTGATACTGGTTTTGTTTCTACTGTTGGGAGACGTGCCGAAGCCGCGGGCGGCATATAGCGAGCCGGAATGCCTTGCTCTGTTCGGCCCGCCGGACAAAGCGGAGACGGAAGCCTTTCAGGGGTTGGCATACGCCCGCGAGCAGGATCTGCAAACGCCGCAGGAGATCGAATGGAAGGAGGCGGAGCTCCGTGCCGCCATCCGCCGCGCCAGGATGGACTGTGACCAGTCTGCATTGGAAGCTGCGCTGGACGAGTGGCGTAAGCTGCAAATGCTGCAAACGAGCATCCGCACCATACAATATGCGGCGGAACGGGAGCAAACGCGGAGGCCGGAGCGGGAACAGCGGTAAAGGACACATCTTTTTATGGCAGCAGGCGGCACTTAGACAAGTGCCGCCTGCTGCCGTAAGAGTACAGAGCCGCCTGCCTTGTAAAGTTTTTTCAAAAAAGCAGAAAAAGGTATTGACATATATAAAGATATATGATAATATCAAGTAAACCATTAAGAAGCAAGGAGGATCTAAGTCTATGGCTCGAGAACACAAATTGACGGAAGAACAGAAAGTGGCGATCAAAGAGGCTCATGAGGCGGGAGTTCCGTATACGGCCTTGGCAGTTCAGTACAAAGTATCCAATGCGACGATCATGCGGGTGTGTCGCCCGGACTACTATGAAAAGCAGAAGGCTGCCAACCGAAAGTATCAGGCTAAAAATGTGAAGAGGATCAACGATGCACGCAAGGAGTTATATAGAAACTATCGGCTTGCGCTGCACGTGGAAAACGATGCGGAGGTCATTGAGCAGCTTGACAAAAAAGAGAATGTGACGGGCTACATCCGTCAACTGGTGCTGCGCGACATTAAGACCGATTCTGTGAAAGAATAGGTATCGGCGCTATCTGACATAACACAAAGTATACTTTGACGGAGGTGCGATCATGCTGGAGCTGAAGATCAACGAAAAGGACATTTCCCGCGACCCGTTCGAGATCATGACGTGGGCTGACCGGGAGTTTGCCATGGCGCTGTTTGCCTCGAAGCCCGTGGGGGAAGGGGAGAAACGGGTGAACAGCCGTCTGCGTATTCTTATCGGCGAAGAAAAGGCGGTTTTGGCGCGTATCCGCGGCGAGGAAGCCGCCCTGCAAAAAGCCCGTGCCAAGATGTATACCCTGGGCGGACTGTCGAAGGAGTTTTGCCGCCAATTCGCGCTGGCGGGCAGACGTATCTTCCGTGTGGGCGGCAAGGCTTACACCGAGCTGGCGGAGGACATCCGGCAGAAGCAGGGCTATGAGGTGGGCGTGATCTACGATGAGACCTTCGCGGAACACCATTTTCTTGAGTACTTCACCTCGGGCTATTCCGACTACCGATGTGCGCTGCGTCTGTTCAAGGAGGCGATCCGCGGGCGGGATGCCGTTCGCCCTGACCTGAGCGGTGAGAAAACGCTGCAAAAGTACCTGCGGGAGATGTATAACACCGCGTCGCCCACGAATAAATATATGAGCCTGCTGATGTGGATGCAGTATCGCCGCTGCGCCGCCGAATTTGACCGGCAGACGCGGGACAGGCTGACGGACGAGGCGATCGACATGATCACGCGCTTGGCGGGTGGCTTTTGGGATGGCAACCAGCCTCAGCCGCAGGGAGATCAGCTGTCGCCGGATGACCCTGCTCTCGGTGGCATGCTGTCGGAGGATCGCCGTGACTGGCGTCTGCGGACGGAGAATGGCGATGGCGTTGAGGGAAAGTGGATGCTGCTGAATGGATCTTTCCAAAGCCTGAAGTGTCAATATGTGACGAACGTTGCCGATTGCACTGTCTATTTTCGGAAATGCGCCTGCTGTGGAAAATGGTTTGCTGCCTACCACCCCAGGCCGGTCACCTGTGGTGATATGTGCGCGGCGCAGCGGAAGAAACAGACAGACGCGAACAGTAAAATGAAAAATCAAGGCATCCCGGAATATGATGAGAAACGCAATACGCTTACCGAACTCAACAAGCAGGTAGGGTGGGTAAAGGCTCATTTTGGGGAGAAAGAGGCAGATAAGATGAAAAAGTATCCGAATGAACTCGCACGCAAGTGGGAAAAATACAGGGAAAAATGTAGTGCAGAGAGCGACCCGGATGAACGGGAACGGTTGGGCGGGAAGTTCAAGGAGGAAATGCGTACGATCGCCCGTGAGGCAAAGAAGGCGTATGAGGAATACAAAGAGCAGGCGGCGACCCAGCGGCGGAAGTGAAAATGTTCCATTTACACTATTGTACATACAAAATCAAAACCTCCGATTTCGGAGGTTTTGATTTTATATGCTGTCGGGGACGACGGCTGCTTTTGCCGGGCCTTTCCCCTGTGAGGTTCTGTGAGGGAGATAAAGCTATATCACTTGGCGGCCAGCGTCCGCTTGTCGCAGACGTTGATAGCCAGAGATACGAAGATCCCCAGCAGCGCCAGCACGCCGATCATGGCATCGGTGCTGAAGAAGGACTGGGAGGCGTCGTACAGCGCACCGGCGATGGTGCTGCCAAAGGACGCGATAATGAGGTTGGTGTTGATGATGGAGAAGTTCAGGGGGAAGTGCTTCAGCCCGTAGTAGGAGCTGACGAAGGCGGAGTTGGTGGGGGTCACACCGCCGTAGGAGAAGCCGCCCAAAATGAAGCCAGCCACCAGGATGGGGAAGCTCTTCAGGGACAGGGACAGGATCAGCACGCCGCAGGTCAGCAGGAACAGGACGTTCACGGTCTGCATGGTCTTGCTGCGGCCAGCCTTGTCGAACAGCGCTCCCAAAATGACGCGGCCCACGCCGTTGCAGATGGAGATCAGGCCCACCACCGTGGCGATCGTACCGGCGGAAACATCGGTACCGATCTCCCGGGCGATGCCGCTGGCCTGCGACACCAGCGCCAGACCGGCGGCGCTGAGCAGGATGGCCCACAGGTAGTACAGCCAGAAGGCGGGCTTGCGGACCATCGTGCCGGTGGCGGCCTCCATGGCCACGGGGTTCACCCAGCGCTTGGCCTGCTTGCCGGCGGCGGGGGGCTGGTAGTCCGCGGGAGGCTTTTCCACGAAGAAGGCGCAGATGGCCAGCACCACGGCGGTGATGACACCGAACACGGTGAAGGACTGACGCCACGCACCGATGGTCTCGGGGGTACACATCTGGAAGATCTTGCCCACCAGGAAGCTGCTGAGGCCGAAGCCCATCAGCAGCACACCGGAGATCAGACCCTGCTTATCGGGAAACCAGCGGCTGATGGTGCCCATCACCGCGTTGTAGGCAAGGCCGGAGGCGAAGCCGCAGATGACGCCGAAGCCGATATACAGCCCCATGAGGGACGTGATGCGGGCGGACAGCATAAAGCCGCCCAGGAACATGGCTGCCGCCGCCCAGACGTAGATCTTGGCGCTGACCTTGCCGGACAGAAAGCCGCCCGCCATGCAGCCCACGCAGAACAGCGTCATGACGATGGTGAAGGTCAGGCTCAGCTGCGCGTTCGTCCACTGGGGATATTCCTGGGCGATAGGGCCGGACAGCACGCTCCAGGCGTAGACCATACCGGCGAACAACAGGATCACCACGCCGAAGGCGGCGTAGACCCAACGATTTAGTTTTTTCATAATACTCTTATCTCTTTCTTATACCCCGGCCGTGATGCCCAGCCGCTCCAGCGCCGCCGCCTTCAGGGCGGAGAGTTGGATCTTGCCCAGAGGACTGTGGGGAAATTCTTCGAAAAACAGTACCTGCTGCGGCACTTTGAAGGAGGCAGCCCTGTTCCGCACCAGATCACGGATATGTTCCTCCGTCATGGGTACGTGGGCGATGACGCAGGCGCAGACCGTTTCGCCGTAATGCCGGTCGGGAATGCCGATGACCCGGACATCCTCCACATTGGGATCGGTCTTGATGAGAGCCTCGATCTCGGAGGGGGAAATGTTCTCGCCGCCGCGGATGATGATCTCCTTCTTCCGGCCCGCATAGGTCAGATAGCCGGCGCTGTCCAGACTGCCCAGGTCGCCGGTGTGCAGCCACCCGTCCTTGTCGATGGTATAGCTGGTGGC
This sequence comes from uncultured Eubacteriales bacterium, assembly GCA_900554275.1. Classification (GTDB taxonomy): domain Bacteria; phylum Bacillota; class Clostridia; order Oscillospirales; family Oscillospiraceae; genus Vescimonas. The sequence goes on along the minus strand of USGS01000001.1, from coordinate 1,788 downwards.
GGCAGGCAGCTTGTAATAACCCTGCATCACGTTGTAGCCGCGGATGCAGATCTCTCCCACCGTGCCGGCGGGGACGGGGCTGCCGGTGACGGTGGACTTGATGCAGCCCTCCACGCCGGGAAAGAAGCGGCCCAGTGTCCGCAGCCGCACATCAATGGGATCGTGGAGGCCGCAGCTGCTGATGCCGGCGGTGGCCTCCGTCTGCCCCAGTGAGGGCAGCAGGTCGAAGTTAAACGTGCGGCAAACATCCAAATACAGCTCTTGCTGGAAGCCAGATCCGCCGATGAGTCCCGCCCGCAGGGAGGACACATCGTAGCGCCCCTGTTTATAACGCTCCAGCAGCACGGAGAACAACGTGGGCACGGCGGTGAGAATGGTGCAGCACTCCCGCTGGATGGTTTCCAAGATGGTTCTGCCGTGCCGGTCCGCAGGAAAACAGACACACGCGCCCGCGGTCATGGCGGCCAGCACCGTGGCCGTCAGGGCGAAGCAGTGGTACATGGGAAGCACGGAGCAGAAACGATCCTGCTCCGTGGCTTCCAGTACGTTGGCCTGGGCCAGCATAACATTGACGCGGGAAAAGTGGGTGGTCAGCACCGGCTTGGGGCGCTCCATCGTCCCGGAGGTAAAGAGAATGGTGTCCGGGTCGTCGGCCGTTACGAGGTTCTTGGCGGCCCGCAGCGCCGCGTCGCCGTACGCTCTGCCGGAGAGCAGTAACGTGTTCAGATCATTCTGAGACGCCAGGGGGATCACGTCGATCCGGGCGGGGAAGTCCTCCCGGCGCAGGCCGGAAGGACCGCCGCCCAGCAGCAGATGGGTGATGTCGGCGTCGATGAGGCAGCGGGTCGACTCGGCCTGCTGATAGCTGTTGCACAGCGGGACAAGCACTGCGCCGATCTTCCACACCGCATAGTAGGCGCACAGGGTGACGGCATTGTCGTTGGCGTATACGCCCACGTGCGTGCCTTTTTTGATGCCGCGGCTGAGCAGCGCCTTGGCCGCCTGATCCGTCAGCGCCTCCCACTGGGCGTAGGTGAAGCGGTGGGCGGCATCTGTCACGGCTTCGCAGTTGGGATGCCGCACAGCCTGCTGGGCCAGTATTTGGCCGATGGTCTTGTATACCAGTGCATTGCCCACGGTCATTCTCTCCTATCTCTCAAATTGTAGTTACTTCGCAGCCTTGGCGGCCTTGATGGACTCGATCAGCTCGGGAACGACCTTGAACAGATCGCCGACGATACCGTAGTCAGCCACCTCGAAGATGGGAGCGGTGTCGTTCTTGTTTACGGCGATGATGCACTCGGAATCCTGCATACCAGCCTTGTGCTGGATGGCGCCGGAGATGCCCAGAGCGATGTAGACCTTGGGATGGACGGTCTTGCCGGTCTGGCCGACCTGATGGTCAGCGGAGATCCAGCCGGCGTCCACGCAGGCGCGGGAGGAACCCACGACGCCGCCCAGAACCTCAGCCAGCTCCTCGGCCAGCTTGATGCCGCCCTCCACGTCCTTGGAGATACCACGGCCAACGGACACGATGAAGTCGGCGCCGATCAGGTCAACCAGCTTCTTGGCGGCCTTGACGGTATCCACCACCTCGGTGTGGATGTCAGCAGCGGTCAGCTCGAACTTGGGCTCAATGATCTCCACGTTCTTGGGGCACTCGCGCTTCTTCATCACGCCGGGGCGAACCGTCGCCATGGCGGGACGGAAGCGGGGGCAGATGATGGAGGCCATCAGGTGACCGCCGAAAGCGGGACGGGTCATCTTCAGGTCGCGGGACACATCGTG